>JBBJOD010000512.1:0-3997 GCA_037721715.1 Chitinophagaceae bacterium
ATTGCTTCTGGCAATACCTCATCGCCACTGAGTCCCAATAGTTTCAAACCCAGGCCGTTATTACCTTCTGGTAATCTTTCTGGAAAGGCAGGATTATAATACAATGGCCTGGGAAGCTTCCTGAATTTTTCTGCTATTATTCCTTCCGCCTCCTGCCACTTCCCATTTTTTTGTAGGTACTTTTCGCACTCCTGGTCTATGGCTGCATTCATAAAAAACGCGAGCAATATAACAGCAGGGCCATTGATAGTCATACTTACAGAGGTCTTTGGGTCTGTTAGATCAAACCCGCTATATAATTTTTTGGCATCGTCAACGGTGCATATGCTTACACCTGCATTACCGATCTTTCCGTAGATATCTGGACGGTAAGCCGGGTCTTCTCCATAAAGGGTAACGCTGTCGAAAGCTGTTGACAACCGGATGGCCGGCTGACCCAACGATACATAGTGAAAGCGCCTGTTGGTTCTTTCGGGGCCACCCTCTCCGGCAAACATCCTGGTGGGGTCTTCCCCGGCTCTTTTTAACTCAAATACACCGGCCGTATAGGGAAATTCACCCGGAATATTTTCTTGTAATTGCCAGCGCAAAATATCGCCCCAGTCCTGGTATCTCGGTAGCAAAACTTTTGCTATCCTTGTGCCTGAAAGGCTTATTTCAGTAAGCGGTTGCTTAATGATCTTTCCGCGGACTTCGTATTCGAAAAAATCAGCACCATATTTTTTTAGTAATGCTGGCCACTGTGCAATAAGCTGCCTGCATGTGGGGTGTAATTTTTCCTCCAATTTTAATCGCAGCTGTTCTATTTCTTTCCATACTGGTATATCCTGGCGCCTGCACGCCTCTAACGTGCCGTTAAACTGGTACAACTGGGTGGCTACTTCCGATTGTGCTTTTACCCAGGCATCATAAGCCCTGTTGTTTTCGGCTATCTCTGAAAGGTAACGAACCCGGGAGGGAGGTATGATTTGCGAGGCGGCCTCATTTCCTTCCGCCAGTGGTAATGTTTTGGAACCGTTTTCAACACTGTCACCATATCTTTCCTGGAGAACCTGTTGCAGTTTATTGTATAACCGGTTGATACCGGCGTCGTTAAAATTTGAAGCGATCGTTCCGAACACGGGGAGCGCTTCATTTTCGGCCGACCACAGACTATGGTTTCTTTTGTATTGTTTTCTTACATCATGCAGGGCATCCAGGGCCCCTGCTTTATCAAATTTATTAATGGCGATGATATCAGCATAGTCCAACATGTTTATCTTTTCCAATTGCGAAGCCGCGCCATATTCGGGTGTCATCACATACAGGCTGATGTCGCAATAATCAAGTATGCTCGCATCACTTTGTCCTACCCCGGCCGATTCGAGTATAATGAAGTCGAAACCCGCAGCCTTGCATATGTCTATGGCATCCTGCACGTAGCTGCTCAATGCCTTGTCACTTTCCCTGGTTGCCAGTGAACGCATATACGCCCTGGGATGATGGATGAAATTCATTCGTATCCTGTCGCCCAGCAGGGCGCCACCTGTTTTCTTTTTGGAAGGATCCACCGATATTACCGCAACGGTTTTATCAGCATGACTATTCAAATAACGTTGGAGTATTTCATCTGTTACACTGCTCTTGCCTGCACCACCTGTTCCGGTGATTCCCAGTACAGGTATGGTGTTTAAAGCTTCCCGAGTTGCCTGGCCATGCAAGGCTACACTATTTTCTGCATTTGTTATGGACCGGGCAACTTTCCTGATGTCTTTCACCTCCGGAAGCCTGATTGTTCCTTTGATTGGGAAATGGCCGTTTAGAGCGAAATCACATTGTCTGATCACGTCTTCAATCATTCCCTCGAGCCCCATATGGCGGCCATCATCCGGGGAATAAATTCGCGTAATGCCATAGTTATGCAATTCCCTGATCTCTTCCGGCAAGATTGTTCCGCCACCGCCCCCGAATATTTTAACATGCGAGAAGCCATTCTCATCCAGCAGGTCTTTCATATATTTAAAAAACTCCACATGCCCTCCCTGGTAAGAAGTGATAGCAATTCCCTGCACATCTTCTTCGATGGCACATTCAACAATCTCCGCGACAGAACGGTTGTGTCCCAGGTGAATGATTTCCGCACCTTTGCTTTGCAATATCCGCCGCATGATATTTATCGCGGCATCATGGCCGTCAAATAAAGATGCGGCTGTTACCATCCTGATCTTGTATTTCGGTGAATTGCTGTCAACCATATGTTATCAAGTTAAAAGGCCGTCCATTTGATAGTCGGTAGATGTAAGGCGGCCCTGTAAAGTTAGTTAAAGGTGAAGCGTATGCTGACTTATAATTTTCAAAAAAAACAGCGGAAGATAGCCTTGTTAACCCTATCAGCATTGCCGTTTACATTTAATCCATGGCTATCATATAAGGCGTGTTACGGATCCTGCTTATTCCCTGACCATTAAATCATGGTTCAGGCAATTACCCTATTTTGCATCTTTAACGCTTAATTTATGACCCGCCTTTTGCCTACTTTTCTAATTTTCGTACTTAACTGTCTATGGGTATCCCAGGTCCGTTCCCAGGTTGCCGACCCCTGGAAGATTGCAGCCATCAATATCAACCCATCCAGTTACTATGGTATCACAGTGGCAAATGGAATGATCGGCATTGTCTCATCTCCAGAGCCTTTTAAAGTGAAAGATGTAGTACTGGCAGGTGCTTATGACCAATACGGCAGGGGCAGGGTCAGTAATTTCCTGCGTAGTTTCAACCTGCTAAATATGAACCTTGACATAGATGGCAAACGTGTTGACAGTAAGAATATCAGCAATATGCGCCAGGAACTTGATATGCGATCGGCAGCATTCGCGGCTGCCTTCGATTTTGGTGACAAGGCCACCGTAGATTATACCTATTACTCCCTGAGGCAACTTCCGTTTACTGTATTAATGGATATAAATATTACCGCAAAAAAAGACATTACTATCAGCGGAGCCAGCGTAATGGAGGCACCTGATGCTTTGAGAGATGTTCAGAACTACTACAATGAAATAGACCGGCCCCATGTAGTGATCAGCTTACTTACCTCTTCGGCAAAAAGCCCCACTGGAAAATTGCTGATGTGCGCTTCCAACACTTTCCTGTTCAGGGAAGCTCATTCTGATGAACCCAGGGTGATTCATGAGATGTGGGACAACAACATGCACCTGATGAAATTCAGCAAAAAAATCAAGGCAGGTGAAACGTATCGCTTCTCCATTGCTGGTTCTTCCATTACATCAGCGCATCATGACGACCCGCTCAATGAAGCAGAACGTATGACCATTTTCGCCAGATTGGAGGGGCGCGACCGCCTTATCGGCTTTCATATAAAAGCCTGGGAAGAAATATGGAAGAGCGATATAATTATTGACGGAGATCCTCAAACGCAGCAGGATGTACATAGTATGTTGTATCACCTCTATTCATTTGTACGGGAAGGAACCGCTCTAAGTCCCTCTCCGATGGGGTTATCTGGATTGGGGTATAATGGCCATGTTTTTTGGGATACCGACCTATGGATGTTCCCCGCTATCCTAGTCTTACATCCGGAGATGGCGCGGTCACTGGTAGAATACCGGTACCAGCGGCTGGAGGCAGCCAGGCGGAATGCTTTCAACCATGGCTATAAAGGTGCTATGTTCCCCTGGGAAAGCGCCGATTCAGGGGTAGAAGAAACACCGGTGTGGGCGCTCAGTGGTCCTTTTGAACACCATATCACTGCATGTGTAGGCATGGCCGCATGGAGTTATTTCTGTGTTACACAGGATAAAGACTGGCTCAGGGAAAAAGGCTGGCCCATCATTAAAGAAACAGCGGATTTTTGGGCAAGCCGGGTTGAAAGAAACGGGGCAGGAAAATATGATATCAAAAACGTGGTGGCCGCAGACGAATGGGCAGAAAATGTTGACAACAACGCTTTCACCAACGCCGCTGCCAGAACAAATTTGCAAAGTGCCACTGAAGCGGCAAA
>JBBJOD010000513.1:0-3995 GCA_037721715.1 Chitinophagaceae bacterium
CTTGTTGCAAACCCCTGCTGATCTGTAACACTTCCCGGGGATTTATTTTCTTTAGAGGAATTTTGCTAACCAGCCTTTCTACATCGCCACATTGTTTGATCAGTTGCGTAATTTTATTACGATGATCTATTTCTTTTATAAAGAATTCAACCAGGTCGAGTCGTTCATTGATGCGAATGATGTTTTTCAAGGGGAATACAATCCAGCGTTTTAGAAGCCTTGCGCCCATAGGAGAAACGGTATTATCAAGCACTTTTAACAGGGTTCTTCCATCTTCCTGTCCACTACCCAGCAATTCAAGATTACGTATGGTAAACCTGTCCATCCACAAAAAATCTTCCTTGTCAATCCGTTGCATACTGGCAATATGCTGCAGGTTGGGATGCTCGGTGTCTTTTAGGTAATGCAGGATAGCACCCGCAGCGGTAAGTCCATCTGTAAGTGACTCCACACCGAATCCTTTCAGTGAATGGGTTTGAAAATGCTTTACAAGAATCTCCTGGGCGTACGTATCCTGGTAGATCCATTCATCGAGTGTATAGGTATAAAACTTATGACCGAAAAGTTCTTTGAATTGCTTCTGGCGATGGCGCTGGAATATGACTTCAGCTGGTTTGAAGCTTTGAAGTAGCTTATCGGCATACTCACGGTCACCTTCTGCTATCAGGAATTCGCCGGTGGAAATGTCAAGAAATGCAAGACCAAAACTGGTTTCATTGCTAAAGTGAATACTTCCCAGGAAATTATTGGAATTGAGTTCGAGCAATTTATCATTGGTTGCCGTGCCGGGTGTTATCATCTCCGTTACGCCCCGTTTAACGACACCTTTTGCGAGCTTAGGATCTTCTAACTGGTCGCAGACAGCCACCCTGTAACCAGCCTTCACCAGTTTGTGTAGATACGTATCCAGCGCATGATAAGGGAACCCTGCCAGCTCCGGCGAAACAGCGGCGCCATTGTTTCTCTTGGTCAAAGTAATTCCAAGCACCTGGGAGGTGATGATGGCATCCCCACCGAATGTTTCATAAAAATCTCCCACCCTGAACAACAGTATGGCATCGGGATATTTCGTTTTGATTACCCGGTGCTGCTGCATCATCGGCGTATCCGCGCTGCTTGTAGACATGCCGCAAAAATAAGGTTTTGAAACTTGTCTGACCTGGTGATTCAACGTTTTCCGGCAACCTGTGCTGCAGGCTTTTCACGCACTGCTATTACATAACATTACTCAATCGGCTCAGTGACCGGCGCAGGGTGCGAACCAAAGCACCATTCATTATCCATAAATCATTCACTTATACCCAACGCTCCTTTAACTTTGCGGTATGCGTAAATTAAGCATGAATGAGCTCAATCGAAAATCGATTGACGATTTTAAAAAAGCAGACAAAGTTCCGCTGGTGGTCATACTGGATAATATTCGCAGCATGCACAACGTAGGAAGTGTTTTCCGGACAGCAGACGCTTTTTTAATAGAAGCCATTTACTTATGTGGTTATACACCTCAGCCTCCTCACCGTGACATCAATAAAACCGCCCTTGGCGCCACAGAAACAGTTACCTGGCAATATTTTCCTGCAACCACTGATGCCATTCGTTTGTTAAAGGATAAAGCATATGCGGTATATGCGATTGAACAGGCAGAGAACAGTATTCCATTGCAACTGTCTACATCGGGAAGTAGCGATGGCATGGCTGTAATTTTCGGTAACGAAGTGGAAGGAGTTGGAAACGAAGTTTTGGCATTGTGTGATGGCTGTATCGAAATTCCACAGTCAGGTATGAAGCATTCACTAAATGTATCGGTTGCTGCCGGCATAGTGTTGTGGCAACTGGCAAAAAGCTATGGTTAGCCATTATCTCAACAGTAAGCTGTGTTGCTACTGAAATAGAAAATTAGTAAACAAAAAATCAGGTGAGTACAATTAAAAATTTTTTTTCTCTCGTAAAATTTTCTCATACCATCTTTGCCATGCCTTTCGCGATGATCGGTTTCTTTCTGGGCATTAGTGTCGTTCAAGGCAAATCAGGTGCTGGCATTTCAACCGGCCTGCAAAACCCGGCACAGCTCGGATTGATGGCTTTTATTGTAAAGTTGTTGCTGGTGTTATTGTGCATGGTTTTTGCGCGAAGCGCGGCAATGGCGTTTAACCGCTGGCTCGACAAAAATTTTGATGCACTCAACCCCCGAACTTCCATCCGGGAGATTCCAGCGGGTATCATTTCAGCCAACAAAGCGCTTTGGTTTGTAATCATGAATTGTATTGCCTTTGTGATCTCCGCCGCCTTCATTAATCTACTGTGTTTCTATCTTTCATTTATTGCCCTTGCGGTAGTGTTGGGCTATAGCTACACAAAACGCTTCACACCGTTGTGCCACCTGATCCTCGGAACGGGCTTATCGCTGGCACCTATCGGTGCTTACCTGGCAGTAACCGCTTCATTCGCCTGGTTGCCGCTTCTCTTTTCGTTCGCGGTAATTTTCTGGGTGTCCGGGTTTGATATTATCTATGCTTTGCAGGATGTGGATTTCGATATTTCCCAACGCTTGCATTCAATACCGGCATGGCTGGGAAAAAGGAAAGCATTGCAGGTTTCCAGGGTGCTTCACCTGGTGAGCACTATTTGCATTGTATATGCAGGGGTAATGGGCAACTTCCATTTTTCGTATTGGCTGGGAGTGGTAGTATTTGCCGGCATGTTGGTTTACCAGCATTCACTGGTAAAACCCGACGACCTTAGAAAAGTGAACCTGGCATTCATGACGGCTAACGGGATCGCCAGTGTTGTTTTTTCGTTGTTCGTTATTACCGACTTGCTGGTTTGGTAAGAGGGAGGCGCATTTATCCCATTGATGATGAAATTCATCACAGGGGTGACGAAAAAGCGGTAAAATGATAGGGTCAAAATCAGTCCGCTTCCACAGCGCCAAAATAAACCATTCGTAAGTACGAACTTTATAGCAATCATTCAATAAATGGATGACAAAGAGAATAAACACTCGATCGTAAAAGACAGACATTTTCAATTAGCTATACAACATTAAAAGAAGAACTGATTTTTAGCAATATTTACAACCGCAGGTAAACCATCTATTAACATTTAAATCACCCACCTCATTGCCCCGAATACTCGCTATCGATTTTGGCCTGAAACGTACCGGTCTCGCTGTAACAGATCCCTTCAAAATAATCGCTACAGGACTAACTACGGTGGAATCAAAAACTTTGATCCCTTTCATCAAAAATTATGTTAAACAGGAAGCGATAGAATTGATCATTATCGGAAATCCGAAGAACCTGGATGATACAGAAACACATGCTACGCCGCTTGTAGCACAGTGTATTCGCGAACTGGAAAAAAATTTTCCCTTGATACCCATTAAAAAAGTGGATGAACGCTATACGTCCAAACTGGCAGTGCAGAGTATGGTTCAAAGCGGCATGAAGAAGAAAGATCGCCGCAATAAAGCACTGGTTGATGAAATAGCTGCAACGATTATGTTGCAGGAATACCTGCAACACACTGGTAATGTATAATATTCGGCAAGAATTGTAAATTACATCGTATAAATTTGCAAAAAATGTCCAGTCAATTTCCACCATTGCACGGAACATCCGGCACAGTTAACCTATTATGATTTTACCGATTGTTGCATACGGGCACCCCGTACTTAGAAAGATGGCCGTTGACATCAAACCCGACTATCCCGACCTTCAGAAACTGGTGCTGGATATGTGGGACACTATGTACCAGAGCAATGGTGTTGGCCTTGCTGCACCCCAGGTTAACAGGAGTATCCGTTTGTTTGTTCTGGACAGTATCCAGGTATTTGATAACAAAAAGGAAGACGAGGAAAATGACGATTATCCTGACAAACCCGGAATCAAACAGGTATTCCTAAACGCTCACATTGTGGCATTGAATGGCAGCGAATGGTGCTATAACGAAGGCTGCCTCAGTATACCTAAGATACGGGAAGATATTTTCCGTAC
>JBBJOD010000514.1:0-3972 GCA_037721715.1 Chitinophagaceae bacterium
GATGATGCCAGGAAATCTTAACATCAGGTAATCAATGCTGCCATCAGAAGATGCATTGTCAGTTACAATAATTTCAGCTTCGATGTTTTCAATCGCCTTGTACACCGAACACAGGCATTGCTCTAAAAAATACTTCACATTATAATTAACGATGACGATTGATAGCTGCAATATTTTGATTTGAACCACACATTAAGTTTTTTTTTCGATATCTGCAATTGTTTGATGTTGCAGGCAATACAATAAACCGCCACAAGTTCTACGGCTTAATCAACACCTCTGCCGGTTTAAGTTTTACTCATCGTGGTTTGTTGCCACAAATATTAACAAGAGGGGGTGGTAGCATTTTACTAAATAAGTGAGCCGCTGATCTTGATGAAGCCCTTCATCCGTTAAATTCCTATTTTTGCGACATGTTTAAATCAACACTTATCAAAGCGACAGAAGCAGGTGCTGCCGTTTTGAAACATTTCTTTCGGGGCGAATTTACCGTATCGAATAAGGCGAGTATCAACGATCTTGTTACGGAAGCCGATATTGCTTCCGAAAAAGTAATCCTGGAAATTATTAAACAGGAGTTTCCCGACCATTTTATTTTAAGTGAAGAAGTAGGCGAAATCAAAACAGATAGCGAGTACAAATGGTTTGTTGATCCTATCGACGGCACAGTGAATTTCGCCAATGGCATCCCTTTATGTTGTGTAAGCATTGGTTTAGAGAAAGCCGGCCAAATGATACTGGGCGCGGTTTATAACCCAATCATGAACGAATTCTTTTTTGCGGAAAAAGGAGCTGGGGCACTTCTCAACGATAAAAAAATACAGGTTAGTGACAAATCTGAGGTCACCACATCCTGCCTGGTCACCGGTTTTCCTTACAGTTACCTTGACATGCCAAACGGTCCTTTACAGGTTTTTGAACGCCTGCTTAGAAAGGGTATACCTGTTCGCCGGCTGGGGTCTGCTGCCATAGACCTTTGCTGGGTAGCCGCCGGTCGCTTCGACGGCTTTTATGAACATAAATTACAACCATGGGATAGCGCTGCAGGAGCACTGATTGTGGAAGAAGCCGGGGGAAAGGTAAGTGATTACAAAGGCGAAGCATACTCTCCCTATAAACACCAGGTGCTCGCAACCAATGGAAGGATACACAGCGACCTGATGAAATGGATAAACGATGAAGTGCAATAGCAGGTCGGCTTAACAATTACTAAATTTTAAATATGGAAAATCAACGTACCGAGATCGCTTCCCTTGGTGAATTTGGCCTGATAGAACATCTCACCCGGAACATTGAAACATACAACGCGTCCACTATTTTAGGCGTGGGAGATGACGCTGCGATCATCGACCAGTTTGGCAAACAAACCGTTATTACCACTGACCTACTGGTAGAAGGGGTGCATTTTGACCTGATGTATACACCCCTGAAACACCTTGGTTATAAAAGCGTGGTAGTAAACGTAAGCGATGTCTATGCAATGAATGCCACGCCTACCCAGGTAACCATCAGCATTGCGTTCAGCAACCGGTTCAGCCTGGAAGCGCTTGATGAGTTTTACGAGGGCATTTATGCTGCCTGTGAAAGGTATAAGGTCGACCTGGTTGGAGGTGATACTACCTCGTCGCAGAAAGGTTTCGTTATCTCGGTAACAGCGATTGGAGAAGTAGCGCCTGATAAATTTGTGAAACGCAGCACTGCTCAAAAAGGTGACCTGCTTTGTGTAACCGGTTTCCTTGGAGGTGCTTTCCTGGGTCTTACTCTGCTCGAACGTGAGAAAAGAATCTATGTGGAAAGTCCGGGTGTTCAACCCGACCTGGAAGGAGAAAAGTATATTATTGAAAAGATGCTCAAACCAGAGGCAAGAAAAGACATCATCGAATTTTTTGAAACATCATCGCTGGTCCCCACGGCTATGATGGATGTAAGCGATGGCCTTAGCTCGGAAATTCTTCACCTCTGCAAACAGAGCGCACTGGGTTGTATCTTATATGAAGAAAAAATCCCAATTCATGAAGACAGCAGGAATGCTGCGTATAAATTTGGGCTCGATCCTACTACCTGCGCCTTGAATGGTGGTGAAGACTATGAACTGCTGTTTACCCTAAAACAGGATGACTATGACAAACTTGTTTTGAATGAAGAAATAAGTGTGATCGGCTATATGTCGGGTATAGAAGCGGGCGCACATATTATTACAAAGGGCGGCAATAAATTTCCTATTACCGCACAGGGTTGGAACGCTTTCACATCATAGACTGTATTAATACCGGATTGAATGATCATCGGAAAGTATAAATTTTTATTCGCTATCATATGCCTTATTTTTTTGATGAGTTGCGCTGCTAGCAGGCAGGCTTTCGATCCCGCCAGGAAAATTCCCAAAGAAAAATTACAAAAAGACTTCACCTTATTCCGGCAAATACTTGAAGAAGGACACCCAGGTTTATATTGGTACACCCCTAAAGATTCAGTAGACCATTACTTTGATGTTACCTATTCGAAGATCACTGATACTATGACTGAGCCAGCGTTTAAGACATTGCTCAGTTATATGATTTCGAAAATAAACTGTGGCCATACCGCTACCCGTTATTCCAAAAAATACGCTCGCTACCTGGATACGGTACGCATGAAACAGTTTCCTTTGAGCGTAAAATTTTGGGATGACTCCGCAGTAATATATGCCAATCTTCACCGTAACGATTCCCTTCTGGTAAAAGGCACACCTCTTACCAGTATAAATGGAAAAAAAATTTCTTTTTATCGAGACAGCCTGTTCAGGTTCCTGTCTATGGATGGTTATGGTATCGTTCACAAGTACCAGACTCTAAGCAATCTCGGCAGCTTTAGTGCCTGGTACAGGAATGTTTTTGGCTTAACAGACCAGTTTACGATCGGTTATATTAATAAGGCGGGCGAGGAACAAAGTGCGGTGATTCCGGTTTTTGACCCAAAAAAAGATACTTCGCGGAACTCAGAACTGATAAATTTTAAAAAAGCGGATAGACGGGAAAGAAGGAGAAACGCATTGTCTGAAACGCGCTCGTTGAGCATAGATTCATCTGCGCTAACTGGGTATGTAACACTGAATACTTTTATGAGTGGGAGGGGATTGAATTGGTTCATAAAAAATTCTTTTAAGAAAATCAGAAAAGCCGGCATTCAAAACCTCGTGGTAGATGTACGAAGCAATGGTGGAGGGAATGTTGGCATTTCGAACCTTCTTACCAGGTATATCATCGACCATCGTTTTAAGCTCGCAGATTCTTTATACGCCATCAATAAAAGAAGCAAATTTGGCAGGTACATAGCCCTCTATTTTTGGCATCACTTGTCAATGAATTTCATTACAAGAAAAAAAGCCGATGGTAAATACCATTTCGGATATTTCGAGCGGCAGTATTTCAATCCAAAAAAGTCAAACCATTTTAACGGCAATGTATATGTTATCATTGGTGGCAACTCCTTTTCTGCCACCTCGTTGTTTGCCAATGCTGTCAAGGGGCAAAAAAATGTTTCGCTTATTGGCGAAGAAACTGGCGGAGGTGCTTACGGCAATACGGCCTGGCTCATTCCATTTGCCACGCTGCCTTATTCTGGAGTCAGGTTCACACTTCCAAAATTTCGAATGGTTGTTGACAAAAGTGTCAATAAAAGCGGCAGGGGTGTGATGCCTGATGTTTTTGCCCGGCCGTCAATCAGTACGATACTCCAGGATAGAGACGCCAAATTGGAAAAGGTGAAAGAACTGATGAGGGAGCGGGAAGCACGCTGATGAGATGTCTAACGGGCATTCTTGATAATTGAACACATCCGACATCAACCGATGGAACACTTGCGCCAGTTCATAATCTCTGCGTCCTCTGCGTTTCTTCCTCCGCGCTCCGCGGTTACCCTTGTATGCGGACGAAGGCACAAGTTGTCCAACTGGCATTCTTGGTAAATGAACCTACCCGAAATGAACCGTTG
>JBBJOD010000053.1:0-14461 GCA_037721715.1 Chitinophagaceae bacterium
AATGGAGTGGATGATGGTATTTCAAATTTCCTTAATGGCCTGGCAAGTGATGACACTTCTGAACTGTTAACATATCCCCTCCTTCCGTCTGGAAGCGCAACCGCGTACCGATTGCCTGTCGCTGCTTCCACATACAACAGGCTATTAGTTTCCAACTGGGAAGACGCTGTTGGTTTGCTATCAAACTCACTAAATAAACTTGTTTTTGTTCCGTTGCGAACCGATTTGCCAAGGTTAGCCAGCGGTGCATTAATTTTCGCAGGAGTTTTAATAAACTGGTTTACAAAAGGAAATGGATCAATCGCGCCACTCGCTGTATAAATTCCAAAATGAAGGTGAGGAGGTGTAAATCGCGCATTGCCTGTATTGCCAACCAGGCCAAGCGTGTCGCCTGCATGCACAAAAGCGCCATCTGTAACCAACTGGGTGTCTAGGTGTGCATAATAAAGCGTGTAATTTTTGCCTTCAGGACGCATAAAAATGACCTTTCCACCCAGCGTATTCTCGTTTACCCTGGATATTGTACCAGCTGCTGCTGCTACTACTGGTGTGCGGAACGGTGCAAAGATATCGATGCCTTCATGGCTGCGCGCGCCCTGGTCACGGCCGGCACCCCAAAAGCTTCCGATGTTAGACTTCGCTTTCCCAGGCAGCGGAAATGCAAGTGAGGGGCCGCCATTTATGGTAATTGAGTATTCGCCGCTTTGAAGTAGCTCTGGCTGCAGGCGCAGGATATAAGTTCCGTCTGTCTTGATTTCAAATTCCAATCGACTTCCTGTTGTATCGGCCGCAGCCAGGAGTTTAGGCTTGGTATTACCTGAAGCGGGAGTCCACAGGTCCATATAGATCGAAAAGCCGGCAACCGGTTTTCTATCCAGGTCAACGAAAATTTTCTGTCCGCGTTTTGCTCCGAACTGCCAACTTGAAGCCTGAGGTCTTTCTGCCGAATAATATCCTGTTTCATTATAAGGTAACGATACGTGCAAAGCATTGATCAGGCTTTTTTCAGCAGCAAGGAACCAGTATCGACCGAGGGCAGTTCCTTGCAACCCGGCATCTGTAATGCGTTTGCCATATTGCTCATGAGGGCTCTTCTTGTCGAAGATACCTGCGCCGGGCGTACTGCAGGAATAAAGAATGGTTGCCATAAGAAGCATAAAAGCCGGAGCAATAGTATTAAACTTAATTGACATAGAGTACTAATCTTACAATTTTGGTCCACGTTTCTTGCGGGGTTGACGAGCTTTGCATTAAGGCACACGTCAGTTATTGAACTGATAACAATCATACCGGCATTGTGTTGATATCAACCTGAAAACACGGTGGTTCGGCTAGTTTTGAAAATCAATCCGATATTCTAACAATTAATCTTCAATCATGAAAAACTTTATTGAGATGAAAATGTGTACGATCTGTCCGATAGCAACACCGGCAGGTCAGGTCTATCTTGCTTTACCTGTTTCATTAGTGGAGTGTTTTACTTTCTTTCTACTTCCCGACAGGCCAGAAGAAGGCGAATACTTACATACTACCTACTATCTGAATTGATATCGTTTTCCCGGAAACCAGCGTATAGAGCACTCATAGGTTTAACTGATAGGGCAATACAATGTTCCGGCCCGGGGAGGTTAAAAGTTTGGTCAATGTCTTCGGGATGGGCCCCCAAAGTTCTTCCTGCGAGCTTTGAATTTCCGGGGTAGATAGGGCGGTGTTTCGCCAAATTGTTCGGGGATTATAGCCTTTGGAACCGGTTTCCCTAACAGCTCTTCGATAGCCAGGAATTTATTTTGCTCTGTTTCACCTATAAAAGTGTAGGCGATTCCTTCTGTTTCTGCCCGGGCGGTACGGCCAATACGGTGGATATAATCTTCCCCATCGTGCGGAACATCATAATTTATTACCAGGTCAATATCTTCAATATCAATCCCGCGTGAAAGAATATCCGTAGCTACCAGGATCTTCAACCTCCTGCTTTTGAAATCCAAAAGTACCTGTTCACGGCTTGGCTGGTCAAGATCAGAATGAATTTCTTCAATAGAAAGACCAGAGCGTTTCAGTTCATTACTCAATTGCTTCACGTTATTCTTTCGTGAACAAAAAATCAACACCGATTTAAAATCCTTTGATTTTAAGAGGAATTTTACAAGTGCTATTTTTTGATTGTCATAAACAACGAAAGCTTGCTGCACAATCTTTTCAGGGGGCTTGGAAATAGAAATATTGATCTCTTCCGGTTGAAACAGAATTTTTCTCGCCAGTTCCCTGATCCGGGGAGGCATGGTTGCCGAAAACAGAAGATTTTGCCTTTCTGCCGGCAGAAAAGAAATGATCTTCATGATGTCATCGTAGAATCCCATATCAAGCATACGGTCTGCCTCGTCAAGCACGAGGTATTGCAGGCTTTTAATCTGCACATAACCCTGGTTAAGATGACTGATCATCCTGCCGGGGGTACAGATCACGATATCGGCACCTTTAGAAAGTGCTCTTTTTTCTGTAGAAAAAGATTCGCCGTCTCCGCCGCCATAAACGGCTATTGAACTAACCGGTGTAAAGTAAGAGAGGCCTTCCAGATTCTGGGCTATCTGCACAGCCAACTCCCGTGTGGGAACAATCACCAGGGCGTTGATATGATCATCTTGTTTTGCGCTGATAATTTTGTGAATCAGCGGAAGAAGGTAGGCAGCCGTTTTACCTGTACCGGTTTGAGCGGATGCAATGACATCTTTGCCTGCCAAAACTAATGGAATAACTCTTTGCTGTACAACAGTGGCGGATTCGTAATTAATAGCCTCGATTCCTTCCATCAATCTTTCATCAAGGCCAAATTCTTTAAAGTTCAAAGTAGATATTGGAATTAAAATTTTCTAATGATGTAAAAATACGCCTAATTCCGTTAAGATAAACGTTTGCAGGTCTTTAGCATGTCTTCAACATGTGGGAAGCTTGTTTGAGCAATTGAATTGCGGGGTGCGTGAAGTGAATGGTGAATGGGGGGGTGGTCTTTTCTTAAGGTCGAGCGTACCTCTCTTCTGTTATTCAAAGGAAGCGCGGGAGGTGTTAGCCAAGAATGGTCAGTATCTAAAGGTCAGGACAAAACATGATGATTCATCATTTGCCCGCTTCAAACGAAAACCGGCTTTTGTCCTCAGCAAATACAGGGTGCCCGAAAGTCCGGAGATTTCAACGAAGCGCGTAGGGTGCTTCAGTTGTGTAGCGACTGCCGCGCTTGTTGAAACGACAAAAAATAGCAGGGAACCATTGCCCATTGCCCATTGACCATTCCCCCCTATCCCATGATCCTCAGCTTGGCGTAATTCAACATGATCTTTTTTTCACCGTTGTTTTCAAATTTAACGGTAGCAATGGGGTTGTGAGACGCACCTTCCATTTTCATCACCTCACCGAACCCAAATTTCTGGTGCTCCACTTTTTGCCCTGGCTGAAGCCGCGAGGTGTCACTAGCCATAAAGTCGGGGCTTGGAATGTGTTCAATGGTTTTGATGATGGGCTTTGCGATATAAGAAGTTTTGCTTTCTGGCCTTGGTGGAGGCGGACCGTATCTTTTTTCTGCAAAATCAATACCTGTTGACGTGCGCGTCCGGTCAAATGCATTCCGATCGTTCCAACCTCCCCCACCGTTGTTACGCATTCCGCCACCCGCGAAACTTCTATCCAGGTGCTTTTCGGGTAATTCATTGAGGAAGCGGCTCGGCTCATTTTGTTGCAGGTTACCGAAACGGTAACGATCTTTGGCATAAGTGAGCCATAACTTATGTTTGGCGCGTGTGATGGCTACATAGAAAAGGCGTCTCTCTTCTTCAAGCTCTTCCCGGGTGTTGATTGACATAGAGTTTGGAAAGAGCGTCTCTTCGAGTCCGCCCACAAAAACGACAGGAAACTCGAGGCCTTTTGCCGCGTGGATCGTCATGAGCTTCACAACGTCGGGATTTGCCTCTTTCTGATCCTGGTCGGTCAGTAACGAAATGTTTTGTAGATAGGCGCCAAGACTTTTATCGCCTACTTCACCGTCCTCGTTACTGGGAGTGTCGGTAAATTCTTTGATGGAATTGAGCAATTCCTGGATATTTTCAAATTTTGCAAGTCCTTCCGTAGTTTTGTCATTAAAAAGCTCTTTGACGATATTGGTACTTTTGCCAATGAGTACTGCAACGTCATAAGCGTTCTTTTTTTGAAGTTCGCTCTGGAACATTCTTATCATCAATACAAAATTCTCAATCGATTCCAATGTACCTGCCTTATAACCGAACTGGCTGGCCTGTTCCAGCACCTGGAACATGGAAATATTTTGTTCATTGGCGTTCAGTATAGACCGGTCTACCGATGTTTTGCCAATACCCCTGGCAGGAAAATTTATGATACGTTTTAGTGCTTCTTCGTCGTGAGGATTTACTACCACACGCAGGTAAGCCAGGAAATCTTTAATTTCTTTTCGTTGGTAGAAACTGATGCCACCAAAGATGCGGTAGGGTATGTTCATGCGACGAAGGCTTTCCTCGAAGCTCCTACTCTGGGCATTGGTGCGGTAAAGGATGGCGAAATCAGCATTGTGAAAATGGTTCCGCAGCTTCTGTTCCTGTATCGTGTCAGCCACTACCCTGCCCTCTTCATTGTCGGTGGCTGTACGCACCAGCCGAATCTTATCTCCTTCCTGGTTTTCCGTCCAGAGTGTTTTCGGTAACTGGCTTTTATTGTTAGCTATTACGTCGTTAGCTACGTTCAGGATGCTTTGGGTACTACGGTAGTTCTGCTCCAGCTTGATGACTTTTACATCATCATAATCTTTTTGAAACTGAAGAATGTTTTGAATGGTAGCCCCGCGGAAGCTGTAGATGCTCTGCGCATCGTCGCCAACCACGCAAACGTTCTCATGAACCGCTCCCAACAGCTTAATGATTTCATATTGTGCCGGGTTGGTATCCTGGTACTCATCAATTAATATGTATCTGAATTTGTACTGGTATTTATGTAAGGCTTCCGGGAAATTTTTAAGCAGCTTATACATGTTCAAAAGCAGGTCGTCGAAATCCATGGCGCCATTCTTAAAGCAACGTTTGGCGTAGGCATCATAAATGAGAGCAATCGCGGGCCTGTTGCTGCGCAAATCTTCCTGCTGAATATAATAATCGTTGGCATATTCCGCTGAGCCCATCAGCGCATTTTTGGCTGCTGAAATGCGGTTGTAAACGGTTCCAGGCTTGTAGTGCTTGTCGTCGAGGGTTAGTTCGTTTACTACCGTTTTTACAACGCTTTTTGCATCGTCTGTATCATAAATAGTAAAGTGATTTGGATATCCCAGCCTGGGTGCTTCAGAACGGAGAATACGGGCAAAAACGGAGTGAAAAGTGCCTATATAGAGGTTACGCGCTTCGTTGTTTCCAAGAATTTTTTCTACTCTTTCTTTCATTTCCGCCGCAGCCTTGTTGGTGAAAGTGAGCGCGAGTATATTGAAAGCATCCACACCGCAATGGTGCATCAGGTGGGCAATACGGGTGGTCAGCACTTTTGTTTTTCCGCTGCCAGCGCCCGCCACTATCATTATAGGGCCATCTGTATGCAAAACCGCCTCTAATTGAGGTTCATTTAATCCCTTCAAATATTCATAATCAAACATACAGCGAAGTTACGAAGCCTAAAGCGGTGCCAAACTGGTGTTAGAAAATATTTCTTGCACGTAGTGTTTACGGGTAAAAAGAAAGCAGACATGAACAACGCAATTTGTTGCCCTGGCAAAACCACTTATTAATTAATAAATACATTTTGTTCCTTCGGCAACGACTCTTAATTAACTTTGAATCAACGTTCATTTCATCTAAAGCAGTAACAATTAATTTAAAAAGAACATGATACATGAAGTAAGTAATGGTTATGTTAAAGTAGAAACACATTATGGCATTACCACCATTGAGTTTTTTCATCCCCAGGGCAATTCATTACCTGCAAAAATTCTGGAAGACCTTGAACTGGAAATTCATTCTGCGGCTACTGATGAGGCAACCAAGGTTATAATCTTGCGCTCTGGTGGTGAAAAAACGTTTTGTGCCGGTGCTTCCCTCGATGAACTGGTGGTGATTAAAAATGCGAAAGACGGACAGGCATTTTTTAGTGGCATTGCTAACCTGATCAATGCCATGCGAAAATGTCCAAAGCTTATTATTGGACGTATACAGGGTAATTGCGTAGGCGGTGGTGTTGGGCTCGCTGCAGCGGTAGATTACTGCATTGCCTGGGAGAAAGTAGATATAAAGTTAAGCGAGCTTTCAATCGGTATTGCACCCTTTGTTGTAGGACCTGCCATTGAAAGAAAAATTGGCAGTTCGGCATTTTCCCAGTTGTTAATAGATGCTACCATGTGGCGCAATGCTGACTGGGCTAAAAGAAAGGGACTGTTTGCCGAAGTACACCCATTCGTCGAGAACATGGATGAATCAGTGAGCCGACTCGCTGATACACTTGTGCGGTATAACCCGGAAGCTATGAGTGAAATGAAGAAAATCATGTGGCGCGGTACAGAAGATTGGGATACACTTCTTCACGAAAGGGCTGCGCTCAGCGGCCGCCTGGTGCTAAGCGAATATACCAAAAATGCGATCGTTAAATTTAAGAGTAAGGTCAGCGGCTGATAGCCATTGCGCAGTCAAGAAAACCTTTGATGTTACAAAATGCCATTTGCAATATTTGCATGAAAGTACTGACCGTGTTTTTATAGGGCAATTGCTATCTCTATGTTAGAAAAGTTAACCAACAGAAATTTTAAAGCAAGGTGCGACGAACTTGCGCAGCGAGATCCCGACTTAAAATACATAATACTGCTTAATGGATATCCTCCCTTTTGGAGCCGAAGACCAGGCTTTGCCACGCTGATACATATCCTACTTGAACAGCAGGTATCACTGGCATCAGCAAAAGCCGCATTCGATAAATTAGTGCATCGAATTGGCACCGTTACACCTTCCAGGCTCGCAGCACTTTCAGATGAAGAAATGAAAGCCTGCTATTTCAGCCGGCAGAAAGTAATTTATGCAAGACACCTGGCAAGCACTATTATTTCAGGGCAACTTAATTTGAAACAACTAGAGTCGAAGGATGATGCTTTTACAAGGGATGCATTGCAAAAGATCAAGGGAATCGGCGAATGGACGGTGGATGTTTACCTAATGATGGCACTGCACCGGCCGGATTATTTCCCGCTTGGAGACATCGCGCTTCTGAACAGTTTGAAGGAAGTTAAATATTTGGCCGCAGATACTTCCAAACATGAACTTAGTGTCATTGCCAATACCTGGAAACCATACAGAACAGTTGCTGCGTTTTTGCTTTGGCATGCCTACCTGTGTAAAAGAAAGGCAAAGGGGGGCCATTGAAAGGCTATCTGTTATGGAAAGATACTTTGCAAAATGATACGAAGACATCACCTGAAGTAGATGAAAAGTCCAAAATACTGGTTAGTCGTTACAGTGCTTTCATGGCAGTCCTGGCTAATTTTAGGTTTTGACGGACGTGTATCTTAAAACCAACCAATTGTTTGATCTTGCCAGACCATAACAAAAAGAAGGACTGTTTTAAAGGAATATCGTGTTCAAGTGAAACTTGCTGGAAATAGTCAAGTGCTTTTATCTCTTCGTTAATTACAGTTTTATGGTCGAGGCCAACAACGTTCAACGGCAACGCATGTTCCCATTTTTTATATAGCATAAGCGTGTCGTTTACCCATTGCCTGCTTAGGTGTCCCCCGGAAAAATGTTTTATGAGTATTTCAAAACTTACTCCCACTTCATATTGCCTGAACACAGCCAGCGAAAAGTCGATATCGTAACAATGGAAACCTTTAAAGGTATCTTCATCAAATTTAATCTGCAGGGCAATGGCTTTGCGTGTACAAAACCAAAAGCCGTCTACACAAACTACGTTTGCAACCGTGTTGTTACGTGGATTACTGCATTGCAGTTCGCCCTCTTTTCGGTGGGGATCACTTTGAATGTAATTGGTAAAAACAGTTTGAGTGTTGGCATAAGGATACCACCAACCGGAAGGACTAAGCGATTTAAAGCCGGAACCAGCCACACCCAACAATCCCAATTTTTCATTCGCGTTAAAAAGGTCTATCACCTTGCTTCCCCAGTTCACGGTTGCAAGTTCCACGTCCTCATGTGAAAAACAAAGTAGCTCGAAGCGCGCTCTGGAAGCGCCGATATTGTACACCTGGCAAAGACCCATCAGGCCGCGGGAATTATCAATCACAATCAATTCAAATGGAACGCCTATGGTGCTTTGAATGTTTTTCTTCAGGGAGTCTACCTGTAGTGCACTGTATTGTGAAATAATAATTGAAATCATGGGTGCTATGTATTCAATCCCCCACAAACACTGATTACCTGGCCGGTGACATAATTACTCATATCGCTGGCAAGAAACAAAGTAACATTGGCTATTTCTTCCGTGCTTCCAAACCGCCCTAAGGGGATTTTGTCCAGGAAGGATTTGGAGATTTCACCTTCCTTGAGGTAATGAGTCATGTCGGTTTCAATAAATCCCGGGGCAATAGCATTGCACCGAATATTTCTACTTCCTAATTCCATGGCGATGGACTTAGTGAATCCTATAATTCCGGCTTTACTCGCGGCGTAACTGCTTTGCCCTGCGTTGCCGCGCATACCGATGATTGAACTCATGTTTATGATGCTGCCCCTCTTCGCTTTCATCATAGGTCGTATAACTTGTTTAGTCATGTTATACACGCTTTTAAGATTGGTATCTATCACCTCATCCCATTGTGGTGGAGTCATCCGCAATAGCAGGTTGTCTTTAGAGATGCCTGCATTGTTCACACAAATATCAATGGTGCCAAACAGGCTGGTAACTTCATTTACAAATAATTCACAATCTTCAAAAATAGCTGCATTACTTTTAAATGCCATTGCTTTTACGTCAAGGCCCTGGATCCTGGCTTCCAATGCTTTCGCTTTTTCGTCACTGCTGAGGTAAGTAAATGCAATATTGGCTCCCTGCTCTGCCAGTTTCAGGGCAATCGCCTCACCAATGCCTCTACTGGCGCCTGTAACAATTGCAAGTTTTCCATGAAGTAATTTCATATCGTGAATTTAATGAATAACTTGAACAACTTGGTAGATTGGTCTCTCTGACAGGAAGGAGCTGCAACTATAGCAGAAGCTTGCACCGGGGCAGTAAGTGGAAAATATAGCAAAAATGCCGGACCTGATTTATTTATTTAATTTCCTTGGAACTGCAAAGAAGGATCTCCTCGAGGTTTGTCCGGTCATTACTTAACCTGGGTATTTTGTGCTGGCCGCCCAGTTTTCCCTTTCTGCGTAGCCATTCTTTGAAAACTCCTTTAGGTAAACTGCGTATCACCGGCAAACTAAGCGCAATATCTTTGTGGCGTTTGGCTTCATAATCACTATTCAGTGATTTTAGCGCAGCATCCATTTCGTAATTAAAATGCCCAATATCCGGCGGCTCTTTTTCAAATTCAATAAGCCATTCATGGGCGCCATTGCTGGTGTCACCAAAATAGACAGGCGCCGCCGTATAATCATTTACCACGGCTCCTGTTTTCTGACATGCGATTGAAATGGCATTGTCGCTGTTGTCAACGATCACTTCTTCGCCGAAGGCGTTCATATAATGCTTTAGCCGCCCGCTCACTTTGATCTTAAATGGTTGTAGAGAAGTGAACTGAATGGTATCACCTACAATATAGCGCCAAAGGCCACCGTTCGTAGAAATAATCAGCGCATAGTTTTTATGAAGTTCCACATCTGCAAGTCCAATAGTGTCAGGGAACTTTTTACCGTAGCCTTCTACAGGCATGAATTCATAGAATATACCGTGACGGGTAAATAAAAGAAGCCCATCCTCACTGGTATCATCCTGTGCAGCAAAAAAGCCTTCACTCGCATTGTACATTTCGAGGTAGTGGATATCGGCTCCTATAAGCTTTCTGAATTGTTCACGGTACGGCACAAATGAAACACCGCCATGCAGGTATAATTCCAGGTTTGGCCAAACTTCCTTCAAACAAGTTTTGCCGGTAATTTCCAGTATGCGTTTGATTAAAACGAGTGACCACGTGGGTACTCCGGAAATAGAAGTAACATCTTCGTCGATGGTGGATTGTGCCAGGCGTTCAATTTTTTCTTCCCATTCATCCAGCAGGGCCACGCTCAGCTCAGGTGTTCGTAACCAATGAGCCCAAAACGGGGTGTTTTGAAGCAACACAGCGCTCAGGTCTCCATAACTGATGTCGTCATTTACCTGGTTCACCTGGTGGCTTCCTCCTACAACAAGTCCTTTCCCGGTAAGTAAGTCAGATTCGGGAAACGACTTGTAATACAAAGTAAGCACATCCTTGGCCGCCTGGTAATGAGATTCTTCCAGGCTCTCTTCGCTTACCGGAATAAATTTGCTTTTATCATTCGTAGTACCGCTGCTTTTGGCAAACCATTTTACAGGGGTATTCCATAAGAGGTTCTCTTCGCCGTTCATCATTCGATTGATGTAAGGCTTCAGGTCGTCATATTCATGAACCGGAACTTCTTCTTTGAAAGCCTTAATGGAGAAAAGCTTGTTGAAGTGGTATTTGCGTCCGAACTCGGTATACTGCGCGGCTGTCACAAGCTCCTGAAGTACTTCCCGTTGCGCTGCAATAGGGTCAGTGGTCCATTGATCAATTTGCCATAGGCGTAAACGAGCAAGATGTGATATGGCAGGGCTTAATAATTTCATGCAATGGCGGCAAGATAGAAAATGACGGTGATATAAGGAAGTTTATAGTTTAACATGGCTTAAGAGGAGAATACCTCGCTGCCTACAACTGTTCTTTTAGTAACAAAAGCATCTGTTTTAATTCTTCCGCCACGCCTGCGTCCTTTTGGAACAAACTTTCTGCATGAGTTCTTAGCTCTTCATTCTGCGATTCTCCTGCATAAGCTTTTATGTTCTGCTTTAATTCGTTCAACTGTTGATTGTCTTCGGCAACTTCCACTTCTTCAGTCATCACTGTGCCATCGGACGTTGCAAGTGGGTTGTTAACTTTTGGTAATTTGTTTTCTTTACTGTAATTATAGAGCAACGCCTCAATGGTTTTTACCAGATTATTTACCGTTGGGCGGCCGTTCATTTTTACTTCATCCAAGAGGTAGTCTTTTCTTTTCAATTCAAAGTTTCTTCCGAGGTATAATCGCCTGACATGCTCATCAGATGCCAGTTCCTCTGCACTTCCATGTTTAAAAATCTTCCCTTCAATCAGCAGGTATGCCCTATCACAAATCGATAATGTTTCATTTACATTGTGGTCAGTAATCAGGATACCAATATTTTTAAATTTAAGTCTTGCCACCACCGCCTGGATGTCTTCAACGGCAATGGGGTCAACCCCTGCAAAAGGCTCATCGAGTAAGATGAATTTTGGGTCTACAGCAAGTGCACGAGCAATTTCTGTTCTACGTCTTTCACCTCCACTAAGGCTATCACCATTGTTTCTCCGCACATGGTGTAAATGAAACTCATCCAGTAGTTGTTCTAGCTTATCTCTTTGCTCCTTTCTTGTCAACTTCCTCATTTCAAGCACCGCCTTGATATTATCTTCCACAGTTAGTTTCCTGAACACAGAAGCTTCCTGGGGTAAATAGCCAATACCCTGTTGAGAGCGTTTGTACATAGGCATACTGGTTATATCGTCTTCATTTAAAAAAACGCGGCCCTCGTCAGGTTTTATGAGGCCCACCACCATGTAAAATGTTGTGGTTTTCCCGGCTCCGTTAGGGCCCAGCAATCCCACAATTTCACCCTGTTTAACTTCTACAGAAACATGGTCTACCACGGTTCTATTTCGGTAACTTTTAACAAGATCCCTTGTATTAATGGTAAGGCTCAAATTGTTTTTTTATAAAACAAAATTACATGAATTGGAGTTACATGTTTTGGATTTAACGAATGCACCGGAAGTGCAGGGTTATACCAACACCCTGTACTTAGTATTTAAAATGGTCTGAAATGAGGGATATCCGCAGGGCGGCTTTTGATTATGAATCGCCCCTTGCTTATGTTTGCATGATTATTAAATAATAATGAAAGTAATAGAGCACATTAACCAGGCCAAGGATACATTGGTATCTTTTGAAGTTTTGCCTCCTTTAAAAGGCAAAACTGTGGCAGCTATTTATGACCATCTTGACCCTTTGATGGAATTTAACCCATCATTTATTAATGTTACATATCATCGAAGTGAATCCATGTTTAAAAAGAAAGCCGATGGCACTTTTGAAAAGGTGGAAGTGCGCAAACGGCCTGGCACGGTTGGTATCTGCGCCGCCATCATGAATCACTACCAGGTAGACGCGGTGCCACATCTTATCTGCGGTGGTTTCTCTAAACGCGAAACGGAAGATGCGTTGATAGACCTGCATTTTCTTGGAATAAACAACGTGCTCGTTCTGCGTGGTGACGCACCTAAAAATGAAACTTTTTTTGAACCGGAACCAGATGGTAACCGTTATGCAATCGACTTGCTTAAGCAGGCCGCAAACCTTAATCACGGCATTTACCTCGAAGAAGATATCAAGAACGGCGGCAAAACAGATTTCTGTATAGGCATTGCCGGGTACCCGGAAAAGCATTTTGAATCTCCTAACCTGGAAACAGATATGAGTTTTCTTAAATCAAAGGTTGATGCTGGTGCGGAATACATTATGACCCAGATGTTTTTTAATAACCAGAAATTTTTTGAGTTTGTAAAAATCTGCCGTGAAAATGGTATCAATGTTCCAATTATTCCGGGGCTTAAACCCATCACCAACAAAAAGCAACTAAACATTCTGCCCAAGATTTTCCATGTAGACATACCCAACGATCTCTCAAACGATATCACAAAATGTAAAACGGATGAAGAAGTAGAAAAAGCAGGTACGCGCTGGTTAATCCAGCAAAGCAAGGAACTGAAAGCTTTTGGTGTGCCGGTATTACACTATTATACGCTGGGTAAATCGAAAGTGATCTGGAACGTGGTGAAGGAGCTGGTGTAGGTTACGGTTAATGGGTTCACCAGCCCGGGGGTATAACCACCTGGTACGTCCTTACCTGAATGCCTGGTTGCCTTTAAACTTAGAATTGCCAGGTTTTCTTAGACCTGGTAGATTTTATTTTTTCCACAATGACCTCAATATGGGTTCATTTAATTTCACGGGGTATTTCTTTTTTAACTGTTTTATCCATGCTTCTTCCAGATAAGACTGGTAATCACTCATCACGAAACCTTTGGCATCTTCAAAGTCCCTGGGCGACTTGCCGGGGTATATATTTACAACATATAAAAATGAGTAATTATCATCAGCACTGTTCTTTAAAGGTGCTGTGATCATACCCACTTTAGGTATTGCATTTATAAAAGCCGGCAGCTGTGAAAGTTCAAACCTGCCGGAATCTGCCTGTACCTTTTGTTCTGATTCTATTATTTTTCTCCAATTGTTTTTACCGGTAATGGATTTTCGAATCGAGTTTGCTGTGGCACTGTCACTACAATTGAAGATGATTGCTTCCACACCAGGCTGCCACCAGTACCTGTCTTTATGGGTTTCGAAAAACTTTTTTAACCCGGTTGTATCAGCAGCAGCTTTATCCCAGATCGTTTTTTGCATAATTTCAAATAGTAAATTGCCTTCCTTAAACTCGTTTACCTGTGCGGTAAATTCCGGTTCGTATTTGCCCAAGTCATCGAAATAGGTTTCTCGTGCTGTTTTTTCTATATATACATTGAGGGCCCTTTCAAAAACCTGGTTATCATTTGCAATGGCGCTATCTGAGATAGGAGGCAACGTGCGTAACCAGTCATCCACATAGAAATTCTTGCCGGCTATAGAAAACAACAGTGTCTTCGCTGATACACCCGAAACCGATGCTGATTTCTTACCTGCCAGGTAATTCACAACGTACAACCACAGATGATCTCCAGGTACAACAGCTTTCTTAAGCCCGGTAGCTACAAATATTTTTCTCATCATCGCCTGTGCCGATACTTCCATCCGCGCATCGAGGCTTACCAGCTGCTTTAAAGCAGCAATAGCAGAGTCATTACCAGGATCGTTGTTAACGGGAATATGAGCCAATCGCTTCACGATATGGTACCCGGCTGAAGTGGAGATCGGTTTACTGATTTCATTGTTTTTAGTTAATGCAAATACGGAAGTTTCGAAAGACTGATCGAAATCTCCTACTCCGAATGTGAGCATTTCACCGTTAGGCGCGTAGTTTATATTATGGTTACTGTATTTGCCGGCCAGTAATTCAAAAGAGGCGCCCTGTTGCAAGGCTTTGTAAACAGAATCTGCTATTGATTTTAACGCTGACTTTTCAGCATTGCTTGCAATGGGTGGATTAGCAATTAATACCTGGGCGATTTTTATTCTACCCAGCGCTTTGCGCT
>JBBJOD010000515.1:0-3940 GCA_037721715.1 Chitinophagaceae bacterium
CACTAATCCATCCTGCTTAAGATAACCATAAGAAATATAATAAGAGATGTTGTTGGCACCTCCGTTTAAACTGATGTTGTGATTTTGTTGCGCGGCTCTTTTTTTATAAATTTCTTTTAACCAGTCTGTATTGGCGAAATAATTCAGATCGGAACCATTTCGTGCTGTTTCGATATCGGCGTCTGTATAGGTAGTAGTTCTGCCAACATTTTTCTGTGATTCATTTAACAGCTTCATATATTCAGGTGAGCCAAGGAACTCGGGAAGCGCCGTGGGTGTCTGGATACCATAATAGCCGCTGTAGGATAAGCTCTGTTGTGCGCCCGCCTTGCCTTTCTTAGTAGTGATTAAAATAACACCATTTGCTCCTCGTACACCATAAATAGATGACGAGGCCGCATCTTTTAATACCGATATACTTTCGATATCATCGGGGTTGATGATGTTCATGTCTCCTCCGGGAATTCCATCAATCACAACAAGGGGATTGGCATCTCCCAGCGTACCTATACCGCGAATGCGTATGGAGCTTCCGTTTTGTCCTGGTAAAGCGGTAGAATTCCTGATTGTTACACCGGGCATCAATCCCTGGAGTCCGCTGGAAGTAGCGGTAACAGGCCTGCCACGCAGATCTTCTGCTGTGATGGCGCTGATAGCCCCTGTAAGGTTCACTTTCTTCTGCGTTCCATAGCCTACTACCACAACTTGCTCCAATGGTTTGGCATCTTCTTCCAACTTAATATTTATTCTCTCCTGGCTGGTTACCGGCTGCTCCTGAGGCTGAAAACCGATATAGGAAAATACCAGGATGGCGCTTGCCCCGGGAATAGTGATAGAAAAGTTTCCATTTGCATCGGTAGATGTGCCTAAAAAGGTGCCTTTGATAACTACAGTGACTCCCTGCAAGGGAGCGTTATTAGTGCCCGATGTAACGGTTCCGGTTACTGAGTACATTGTTCTGTCTGGCAAAGAAAATGAATTAGCGGAATCAGACGGGTGGATACGGTTCTTACCAGAAACTTTATGAAATGCCGCCAGATCTTGTGCGTTGATTACAGCAGGAACCAAAGTACAACATGAAATCCAGCAACTTAAACTACCCAATTTTATTAACGATCGCATGTTTGTCAGGTTTGGTTTTAATGAAGATTCAAATCTCTGTTTTTTTTTTGGATTATTACCGGGTGGCAAATATTTGAAAAATGCCTGCATCATCAATTTGTTGAGGGTTATCTTTTCATTAACGTTGAGAGTCATTTTTCAGAATCGGGACCATGATATAAAGTTAATCGCTAATCCTAATGAAAGCCTATGTTAGTACCAAACGAGGGAATGAATCACATTTCCTCGTTTTGTCCTGACCTTCAGGGAGAACGCCATTGCATGTTACGCGCTTCGTTTTGAATCTCTGGATCTTCAGTCAACCTGTATTGTGGAGATTTCAGGTCAAAGCGCGGTAGATGCTTTTTAATGCAATGTTACTAATTGCGCTTTGGCTGAAAGGACAAACATATTGGTGAAGTCAACAACTTATGTGAAAGAAATATAATGTGTGATGAAGTGTAATCCCCGAAAAGGTGATTTTTTCATGTACTAATTGCCAGCTTCTAACCGTTGCCTGTATTCTTTCAATACACTCATAGTAGTTAGCACCAGCCTGTACTTGTCAGTTTGAATATTATAGCACTGTACGCCTACGGGTACTGTCAATTGAAGGTCTTTAAGACAATATTTCAGAAGCCCGTACGTATCAAAATTTCCTGTTCCCAGTGGTAAGATATAATCTGCCCAAACATTTTGTTTCTCGCTGATAACATCGTTTGCACCATTGATCGTTATCATTTTCAGGAACGGTCGTAGTTCGCGAAGTGTGGACTTAAGCTCTTTTCGTTCTGCAATACTGGTAGTGGCGAGCCAATGACAAAGATTGAATGTCAGGCCCAGGTTTTTCCTGTTAATGGATTTAATCAGGGTAAGCGCATGATCGGTGCGTTCCACATAATATCCCAGGTGCGGATATATTGCCACCTGGAGGTTCGCATTCCTCGCCCAGTCAGCTACCTGGCGCATTAACCGTTTTACCAGCGTATCGGCCGCATGATCGCCCTTGACAAATTTAGCCTTGTTAACAATATAGGGAGATATAATTGTACCGCTTCCTTTGAGCTGTTTAATATAACCCTCCAGGCGGCTTTCAAAATAAGGTTCATCCAAATTGATCCGCACGTAAAAATAAGAAGCAGGAAATCTGAATTTTTCAAGGGCCGCCTTCATTCCTTCAAAATTTTCCAGTCCATTGATTTCTATGGCATCAAACCCGGTGCTCTTCACCAGGTTTACCTGTTTGTAGAATGTATCATAGGTAGAATCACCCCGGATGATGTTATGCAATGGAAAGAAAGCATTTTTGATTTTCTGCGCAATACCATTTTGAATTGCACCGCTTATTACCAGGGTCAATAAAAAGATTTTCTTTACCATACGAAACAATTATTTTTTAATTACCCCACTATTTTAAACTGCCCATTCTTTCAATGGAATAGGTGCCGCCAGTAATGCATTGGCGGTATTATTGCCTGCAAACAATTCTTTCTGAGGGTTCCATTTTAATTTGGCTCCGGTTTGGCAGGCAATGAGACCGATCTGCGAAATGGAGATAGTGCGATGCCCTACTTCAATGGGTTGAAGTGTTGCCCTTGATTCTTTTATAGCGTTTATAAAATCCGTTTTATCCCATAGAGTACCTGACAGGTCTAATTCGCCGCTTGCGGGTTTTAGTTGCGCTATTGCCGGATGGCTGTAGGACAGAACGCCTGGAAATCCATCTACCAGGATCCAACCTTCAGAGCCGATGTATTTTATGGAGGGCTTACTTGTTGGGGTTTGTTGGCAGGTCATTTCAACTCCATTGGAGTAACGATAAGTGACCATAAAGTTGATCATAGTATTCCACAAACTTTTTGGAAACTCCCCCTTGCCTTCCACTGCCACAGGGCCGGAATAAGACGAATCGTTTGCCCATTGTGCAACGTCAAAATAATGCGCCCCCCAGTTAGCGATCATGCCTTGCGCATATGTACCAACACGCATCCAGCCCGGGCGTTTTTTGATGTCAAAAGGTGAATGCACCCGGTTTTCTGTATACGGCGCAAAAGGCGCAGGTCCCAGCCAAAGATTATAATTTAATTCTTTGGGAACCACCATTACAGGCTGCTCAGCTACTGGTTCCGGATCGGAGGGCAATGAAATTTCTACTTTCACCAACGTTCCGATTTTTCCATTTCGCACCAGTTCTACCGCTTTGTTTTGCGGGCGTACTGAACGGAACTCGCTATCGGTACGGTTTACTACCGGGTATTTTTTCAGGATATCAGCAAAAGCACGGCCCTGTTGTACGCTCATACTTAATGGCTTCTCGCAACAAATATGCTTACCCGCCTTTGCGGCAAGCATTCCCATAGAGACGTGCCAGTGGTCGGGGGTAGAAATAATTACCGCGTCTATGTCTTTGTATGCGAGCAGTTCGCGGAAATCAGTAAACGAAGTACAACCGCGGTAGTCAGCGCTCGATGTAGCCTGGGCATAATGATTATTCACCGTTTCTTTTGCTTTATTCAACCTCCAGCTGTCTGTATCGCATACGGCCACAACCTGTGCTGCTGCATTTTCAAGTATCCCGGGTATACGGGCACCTATACCCGCCAGGTTGGCACCCTGCAGGTTCTGACCATACCCCTGCCTGCCCAGTCCAATCATCCCGACATTAATACGATTAGAAGGAGCGTTTCGGCCGAATACAGAGGAAGGGACAATAGAGGGAAAATTAATGGCCAGTGTTGCAAGGGCTGTGTTCCGATAAAAATACCTTCGATTCATCACTTCATGTTTAATGTATAAGTAAAGTAGGGGACTTTACAGTCAGCGAGGCACTAAAGAAACA
>JBBJOD010000054.1:0-14416 GCA_037721715.1 Chitinophagaceae bacterium
ATTCAAGGCTGAGAAAATAGGAATAGATGGCCGGAAAGAAGCCGGCCTTGCCGCAATGTTTTTGTGTGCCACAGAAGGAAAGGCAGACTTTCTAATAATGCGCGAAGCTCCCTTAAGTTACCTGTTTGATAACCGTCAATCGGTGGATTTTTTCAGCATGGCCATTCACCTTCCTGGTTTTTTAAATTGGGGAGATGTGTCTCTTGCAGCCGCATTAAGTGGCAAACCTGTTACTTTTATTAATCCAGTGACCATGTCGGGTAGTGAAATAAACGGTAGCCGGTTGGCCGAATTTCAAAAAGAGTTTCAAAAATTAAGAAAAATGACAAAGCAACCAGGAGAAACAATTTTCAACTCACCTATCTAAGAACGATAGCATGTCGGATAACCGCAGAGACTTTATTAAACTTGCCGGTTTGGCTGGTTTTAGTTTGGCAGGCAAAACGCTCATACCCGGAAGTGCCAGTCAATCAGTAATTCCTGTAAACAGCCCGATGAACGATATTCCTGATCTGACACCTCTTAATCGTTTTCCACGTATGGTGCAGGAATATTTCGTTGGTCGTGTTCGCGAAATCAACCAGTTGTCAGAAAAACGCCGGGCCGCCCTTCGAACTAAAAGTGATGCGGAAGCTTATGTTAGAGAAGTAAAATTAAAAATACACGGACGCTTTGGTCCATGGCCTGCAAAAACACCGCTGAATGCTAAAGTTACCGGCATTTTGGAAAGAGAAACCTATCACGTTGAAAAAGTGCTTTTTGAAAGCAGGCCCGGGTTCATGGTTTCAGGTAATTTGTATGTACCGAAAAATCGGAAGTCTCCATTGCCTGCAGTTGTAGGCACTTGTGGTCATGGAGATCCTGGAAAAGCAACCCCGATCTATCAATCCTTTGCCCAGGGACTTGCACGCCAGGGTTACGTGGTTCTTATTTTTGATCCAATTGGGCAGGGCGAACGGATACAATACCTTTCTAAAGAACTTAAACCGCGGCATGGAATAGGCGTACCTGAGCACAATTACGCTGGCAGCCAGATGATTTTGTGTGGAGAATCTTTGAGTTCCTGGTTTACCTGGGATTGCATAAGATGTGTGGATTATTTAATTTCAAGGCCCGAGGTAGATGCCAGGCATATTGGTGTTACCGGTAACTCGGGAGGAGGTACCCAGGCTACGTGGTTGTGTGGTGTTGAGTCCAGGCTTAGTATGGCGGCGCCGAGTTGTTTCGTGGTTGGCTTCGGACGAAATCTTACCAACGAACTACCTGCTGATATTGAACAGTGTCCGCCCGGGGTGCTTAGCCTGGGACTGGATCATTCCGATTTTATAGCGGCTATGGCACCCAGGCCAGTGATGATACTTGACCAGGAGAAAGACTATTTTGACGCCAGGGGAGCAGAAGAATCGTTTACCAGGTTAAAACAACTGTATAAACTATTAGGCGCAGAAGAAAATATCCAACTTTTTATCGGTCCGGAATATCATGGCTATTCGCAACATAATCGGGTGGCCATGTATGGATGGTTCAATAAATCGACAAGAAATACGGGCTTTACAGGCGAACCTGATTTAGCTATAGAGAAGGAAGAATCGCTTTGGTGTACTCCCAGGGGCCAGGTGGGTGAAACCAGCCAGCATACCATATTCTCTTTCACCAGTCAGCTTTCACAATCATTACATAAAAAAAGGACCCGCATTGAAGGCGAGGCGCTGAAGAAAGCTGTTATTGCAACATTAAAGCTCCCCGCCCTTAAAGGAGTGCCTGAGTTTCGAATTTTAAGACCGGGACCAGCAAGGCTTTATCCAAAAAAGTTTGCAGCCACCTATGCAGTTGAAACTGATCCGGGGATATTTTCAATAGCTTACAGGTTAGATGACAATGTGCTTCTTTCACGGCCGCCTGTTGGTTTAAAAAAGGCATTGCTGTATGTTTCTCACCATTCGGCAGACAACGAGTTGCGTGAGGATCCATTATTGAAAGATATTATTAACAACGCACGCGATACGGCAATATTTGCCTGCGATGTAAGAGGTATCGGTGAATCAAAACCGAATACCTGTGGTGACAATTTTCTTGCGCCTTATGGAAACGACTATTTTTATGCGGCTCACAGTATCATGCTTGATTATCCGTATGTTGGCCAAAAAACTTACGACGTGCTTTGTGTGCTTGACTGGATAAGATCTTTCGGGCATGAAGAAATTCACCTGGTGGCAAAAGGATGGGGAGCAACTCCGGCCACCTTTGCTGCACTTCTTTCGAACCATGTAGCGCAAATCACTTTAAAGAATGCACTTACCAGCTACACCGATATTGCCGAAAATGAAGAATATAACTGGCCACTATCTACTTTGTTACCGGATGTACTAAAAACGTTTGATTTGCCAGATTGTTACCGTGCACTCGATGCCAAAAAGCTTCGCCAGGTTGAACCCTGGAATGCAAGAGGGGAACAGGTAGGATAAAATTTATGGTTTTAAATTTTAAACGATTTCAATCATTGCTGAAGACAATATTATAAAAGGCGGCCATTTTATTCACGGATAATAAACATGCTAACAAATCATGAAAAATAAACGCAGAGAATTTTTAAAACTTGCCGGCTTATCCGGACTTACTGCAGCGGGCGGGGTGGCATTAAAAGGATTCGCCGCAGAACCTGGTAAGCTGCACACCAATCCCGCAGAAGAAAAAAGGTACATACAGCAATTTAATATGTGCGGCTTTTCTGCCCCTAGGTTAGACATTGTTAGAATTGGATTTATAGGGCTTGGTAATAGGGGCCCGGCCCATCTCGCACAGGTAAGTATACTGGAAGGGGTAGAAATAAAGGCATTATGTGATTTAAGGCAGGACAAAATAAATGTTGCGCAGAAGCGAATTGAAAATACTGGATTTAAGCCCGACATTTACACGGGCAAGGAAGACTGGAAAAAATTGTGTGAACGTACCGATATCGACCTGGTATTTATTGCTACTCCATGGGAGCTTCATACGCCCATGGCTGTGTATGCCATGAATCACGGCAAACATGTATGCGTAGAGGTGCCTGCAGCAAAAACACTAGAAGAGTGCTGGGAGCTGGTCGAAACTTCAGAGCAACTTAACATGGCTTGTCTGATGATGGAGAATGCCTGTTATGGGTTTTTCGAATTGTTCATGCTTAGCCTGGCGCGGCAGGGTTTCTTCGGAGAAATTATACATGGGGAAGGGGCATATATTCATCACCTGCTTTACGGTCATTTTTCTAAAGACAAATATTACAATCTATGGCGCCTTAAAGAAAATATCGGAAGAGACGGAAATTTGTATCCTACTCATGGTTTAGGACCGATTGCGCAGGTAATGAATATTAACAGGGGAGATAAGTTTGATTACCTGGTATCTATATCAGGCAATGACTTCATGATGAACGACCTGGCAAAAGAAATGGCTGGCAAGGATGACTTTTACAAGCAATTCGTTGATAAGCCTTTCAGAGGTAACATGAACACTACCACCATCCGAACCAGTAAAGGGCGCACCATTATGTTGCAGCATGATGTAACTTCACCACGTCCTAAATCTGACGGGTATGTGATTAGCGGAACCAAAGCGTCGGCGGTGCAATACCCGGTCGAAAAAATTTCTATTGCCCGTAAGGCGACCCCTGAAACATGGAGAGGTTCAGACGCACAAGAATGGATTTCTGACGAAGCATTTAAATCGTTGGAAAAAAAGTATGAACCGAATATTGTTAAGAAACTAGGAGAAGTGGCTAAAAAGGTGGGAGCGCATGGTGGTGGAGATTTCTTAATGGATTGGCGCACTATCGACTGTCTTCGTAATGGTTTGCCACTTGACCAGGATGTGTATGATGCAGCCTTGTGGAGTTCTATTGGCCCGTTATCAGAGACTTCGGTTGCCAAACAGGCCACGAGTAAAGTACCAGACTTTACCGGCGGTTCATGGAAAATAAATAAGCCATTGGATATTTTAATTGCCGATGGTGGAAATACTAAAGTGGTTGTTAGGTAGTAGTTTGATTTATTGATTAAATTAATTAATTAAAATTCATTGTAACATGACAAAACGAAGAGAATTTATTAAGAAGAGCATGATGGCTGGTGCCGGGCTGGCAGTTACCCGCGTAGGTTTCAGTGCAAAATCGTACAGGTCAATAAAAGGGGCTAATGACCGTATCAATGTAGCGGTTATTGGTATCAGTGGTAGAGGCAGCGACCATATCAGTAATTTTTGCAGTTTGAAAGACAGTCACAATGTTCAGGTGAAAACCCTTTGTGATGTAGATGAAAAGTTTTGGGCAGAAGGTTCAAAAGCAGTGATGAGTAAGTCTGCTATCAAGCCTCAAATGGAATGGGATATGAAAAAAGTTTTTGAGGATAAGGACATACACGCGGTATCATTTGCTACGCCAAATCACTGGCATGCATTGGGAACCATCTGGGCCTGCCAGGCAGGTAAGCATGTATACGTTGAAAAACCGGCCTGCCATAATATTTTTGAAGGACGCAAAATGATTGAAGCCGCGGGCAAGTACAATGTACGTGTTCAAACCGGGTTTCAAAACCGTTCAATACCGAATGTAAAAGAGGCCATAAAATTTCTGCACGAAGGTGGTATCGGTGATGTTTACATGGCCCGGGGTCTTTGTATTAAACCGCGTGATTCGTTTGGAATTGCCAAAGACAGTCAGCCGCCGGCAACCCTTCATTATGACAGGTGGTTAGGGCCTGCTCCCTCTCGTCCTTACAATGAAAAACGCAGCCATTATAACTGGCACTGGCATTGGGATACCGGGAATGGCGACACCGGAAACCAGGGGCCGCACCAGTTTGATATTGCACGCTGGGGACTTAATAAAAATGAACACCCGGTATCCATTTTTTCTTCAGGGGGTATATATGGATTTAGCCCCGACGAATGTTCACAGGAAACGCCCAATACCCAGTTTTCTGTTGCTAAATACAAGGATGGAAAAGTACTGGAGTTTGAAACTCGTGGCCGCTACTCCAATGCTGAGTCAAGTTCAAATATCCGTGTAGGTAATATATTTTATGGCTCTGATGGATACCTTGAACTTGATGGGTCAAACTGGAAAGCTTTTCGTAAAAGGGAAACAGAACCATTTGCCGGTTCAAAAAAATCAGATCAGAATAAGGTTGCCGACCCAACATTCAGACTGGCTTCCGGAGGTGCGGCACATTATGTCAATTTCCTGGATGCCATCAGGGCGGGAAATGATTCAACCCTAAATTGTCATATTAAGGAAGGCTTTTATTCATCTGCTGTTCCCCTGCTAGCCAATATTTCTTATAGGCTGGGCCGCCAATTAACTTTTGCAGGCGAGGCGGAAACTTTCTTAAATGATAAAGAAGCAGACAAAATGCTTTCAAGGTCGTACCGCGAACCATACACCATTTCTTCTGCAGTGTAACAGCTGAAGTACAAACACATTCATTGGTTCTTTACAATGATCATTTAATCAAAAATAATGAAGACCGGAGCAATATCAATTGTTTTATTAACAACCCTTATCGCAGGTTCCTGTAATGCTAAACTGGGGAAAGCAGGCAGCGAAGGTGAGGGTTCCGTCATAAAATTTATTAATCAGGAGGCTGATAAAAGAATGGATATTATGATTGATGGAAAGCTGTTTACCTCTTATTGGTGGCCAGACAGTGTTTACAAACCGGTGCTGTATCCTATTCTCACTTCAGCCGGCACTCCGGTTACCCGGGGTTTTCCTATAAAGCCAAGAGAAGGAGAGCGACGTGATCATATTCACCAGGTAGGTAACTGGTTTAACTACAGAAACGTGAATGGTTACGATTTTTGGGGCAATGGCTCAGAAGGTATCAGAAATGTGAACGGCGGTCAGATTAAACACAAGAGTATTGGACAATTAGCCGACGGAAAAGGAGAAGGTAGCTTTGTAACAACTGCCTCATGGATAGACCCGTCAGGCAAAGAACTGCTGGCAGAAAAAACTGAATTTCACTTTATCGCAAAGGGGGCAACCCGTATCATTGACCGGGTTGCTACTCTTACTTCGAACGGAGAGCCAGTATTATTTAAAGACACCAAGGAAGGGAGTTTCGGTATTCGTGTTGCCCGCGAACTTGAATTACCTTCTAAAGACGACATTACCTTAACGGATGCGAGGGGTAATCCCACAACTGTAAAAAAAATGTCTAACGATGGAGTAACCGGAAATTATAAAAGCAGCGAAGGCGTTACAGGTGAAGCAGTTTGGGGTAAACGTGCCAAATGGATGGATCTTTATGGAAGTGTAGGGAACGAAAAAGTTTCGCTGGTTATCTGTGACCACCCTCAGAACCTGAGCTACCCGACCTATTGGCATGCTCGTGGCTACGGACTGTTGGCAGCTAACGCATTTGGCGTTAAAGATTTTACCGAAGGAAAAGAAGAGTTAAATTTTAAAATTCCGGCGGGTGGAACTTTAAAAATGAGATACCGAATAATTGTTACTTCAGGTACGCATCTCAGTGATACCGAAATAAATGCCTATGCAGAAGATTTTGCTAAAAAGTATCAATAGTTATTTTCAAATGTCAGTGCATAAATAATGTTTTTCTGTTTTGTTAAGATTTGCCGGACTTGCCACACCATTAGTTACGTAGTGCACGAACCTGGCAATAAGCAGTACGAAGAATTAAGCTAAGACAATGATACCTTTACAGCGCTTCTGATTCTATAACGTATTGTACATTTCTCCTATCCTGATGTGTGATGTGCGTTTTAATAATATAACGGGGTGTTGTGCTTTGCTATGAAAGGTATGTCACTGCTAAAATTTTTCTCAAACAAACACCCATGAAATTTACAAGAAATTGGCTGCACCTGGCAGGGCTTACTCTTTTGGTATTTTTTCAAAGTTGCTCACAAAGGGGCAGTACAAAAAATGAAAAGCAACATTCAGATTCAACGCGGTATTATAAGGTCGATGATTTTAAATCTGTTAAAAAAATAGATGCCCATGTTCATATCAGCACAGCCGCAGATACCCTTTTTATAAACCAGGCAGAAGTTGATAACTTCCGGTTGTTAACTATAAATGTATATAAGGATTCGGGTACCCCTATTGAAGTACAACAGAAATTTTCAATAAAAATGATTGAGGCGTTTCCGGGCCCTCTTTCCTGGGCAACCACCTTCTCTCTTGAAAATTTTAATAAAGACGGATGGCAGCAAGAAGCGATTGACTATTTAAAAAACTCATTTTCCAATGGGGCTGTAGCAGTAAAAGTATGGAAGAATATCGGGTTTTTCCTGAAGGATAAAAATGGCCGGCTGGTCATGATTGATAATCCGCGATTTGATCCGGTACTTGATTACCTGGCAAACAACCATATACCGCTGATTGGACATCTTGGAGAGCATAAAAATTCGTGGTTGCCGTTAGAAAAGATGACGGTAGCAGGAAATAGAGACTATGCCCGCGCTCATCCTGAAGAGCATATGTATTTACATCCTGAGCGTCCATCTTATGAGGACTATATAAACGCAAGAGACCATATGCTTGAAAAACATCCCGGTTTAACTTTCGTTGGGGCACACCTGGGTAGCCTGGAATGGAGTGTAGATGAACTTGCAAAACGCCTGGATAAGTTTCCAAACATGGCGGTGGATATGGCGGAACGTATTTCTCACCTGCAATACCAGGCTTTAACCAATTGGCAAAAAGTGCATGATTTTATGATCAAATACCAGGACCGGCTGTTATATGGAACTGATTTAAGAATAAATGCCATGGACATTGTGAACAAGAATTTGAAAGGACCGGCCGCTATAAAAATACATGCGCATGAAGTCTGGCTCCGCCACTGGAAGTTTTTCACTACCGATGAAAAAATGATTGTTCCTAAAGTGGAGGGTGAGTTCAAAGGCCTGAAGTTGCCATCAGCGGTTGTTGACAAAATTTATTATAAGAATGCTGAGAAATGGATTCCCGGGATCGTGAAAAAAGAATCATAGCACTGCAATAACCAGGTATTCAACAGGCAGTACATTTTACCCCACATTTCCCCGTGGTTGTCCTGCACAAAAAAGTTTAAACCGTATGCAAAGTAAAGTTGGACAGTACCGGTGGTTCATTGCGTTTCTTCTATTTGCAGCAACAACAATAAATTATATTGACCGGCAGATTTTTGGACTGCTAAAGCCGGAATTAGAAAAAATATTTAGCTGGACAGAAACTGATTACAGCAGAATAGTGATGGCCTTTACTGCATGCTATGCCGTAGGGCAATTATTTTATGGAAAAGTGATTGATAGAATAGGTACTAAACTGGGCTATACTATTTCCGTTACTGTCTGGAGTATCGCTGCCATGCTGCACGCTGTAGTAAGAAGCACGTTAGGTTTTGGAGTTGTGCGTGCATTTCTTGGTCTGGGTGAGTCAGGCAATTATCCGGCAGGGATTAAAACAACGGCTGAATGGTTCCCAAAAAAAGAAAGGGCTCTGGCCATTGGCATATTAGACTCAGGTTCTAATATAGGAGCATGCGTGGGCCCTATTTTAGTTCCGTGGCTGTTGGCGGTATATGGTTGGCAGGCTGCTTTCCTTATCACCGGTTCTCTTGGTTTTATCTGGTTACTCGTCTGGCGTATTTTTTATTTTATACCATCCAGGCAAAAACGTTTAAGTAAAGCAGAATTTGACTATATCCACAGCGACGATGAAAACGCAGCGGAGGAAAGTACAGGTAACGTTAGTTGGGGCCGGCTATTGAAGCTAAGGCAAACATGGGCTTTTATTGCAGGCAAATTTTTCACAGACCCTATTTGGTTTTTCTTTTTGTTCTGGCTTCCATCTTATTTCAATACCTATTTTAGTCTTGATCTGAAAAAGCCAAGTTTACCGCTTGTAATAGTTTATGCCGGAACCATGATCGGGAGCATTGGGGGAGGTTATCTTTCATCATGGCTGATTAAAAAAGGGTGGACGGTAAGTAAGGCTAGAAAAACAGCGCTGCTTGTGGCTGCTTTTTGCGTGATACCCATTATTGCCACCAGATATACTACAGATATTTGGGTGGTGGTAGCCCTGATAAGTCTTTCTGTAGCTGCAAACCAGGCATGGAGCGCTAATATTTTTGCAATAGTTCCCGATATGTTTCCAAAAAAGGCGGTTAGTTCGGTAGTAGGATTGGGGGGAATGGCAGGGGCCATCGGAAGTGTTTTATTTCCAGTCTTTATCGGCTTTATCTTAGACACATACAAAAGCGCAGGCAATATTGTAGCTGGATATAATATAATATTTATTGTTTGCGGAAGCTCTTTTATGATCGCCTGGATATTTATACATTTCCTAACTCCTAGAATGGAAAGAGCGGAATTGTAGTAAAGAAATATAAGCGGGTGCCGAATCGGTTAACTTGGGTTAAATTTAGGTGGCTGTTTTCGATAACGTTATCGCTTTTATATTCCGCTTGTCCTCTTCAATAACCAATTTTTATACGACCTTTCGCTAAATTTACTGGGTTCAAACTTGCCAAATTTCTACACATGCAACGATTATTACTACAGTTATTGCTGTTGCCTGTAATAGGCATTTTTTCTAACGCAGGCGGTAGTATGAAAGAACAGGTCAAAGCCTTGATAATTACTGGCAAAAATTCCTTTTCGACAGACACCCTTCCCACTGTCTTAACAACTAACCGGGCAGATTTGCTTGAAGGTACGTTAAGGAACCAGGCGGCCATAAAATTCGGATTTCATCAGCTACCAGGTGAAATTAATGAATGGATGACCTTGAGACAAAAACTTAAGAGCCTTATCCTTGAGAAAGCCGGAGTTGTCATAGATCATCAACTGCCTTTAGACATCAGGGAAACAGGTACAATTCTCTTGAAAGGATATAGCATCAAAAATATCGTCTTTCAAACCCGACCCGGTGTTTACGCCACAGCTAATCTGTATATTCCTGTTGGAGCGGGACCATTTCCTGCCGTTATCAATATGCTTGGCCATTGGAGACGAGGCAAAATGGAAAAGGAGGGTCCGCAGCCAGTAGGGCACAGCCTTGCGCTGAATGGCTATGTTTGTTTAAGTATTGATCCATGGGGCTCAGGTGAAAGAACTACCGTTCATGGTGATTTCGAATACCATGGCGCGAACCTCGGCGCCTCCTTAATGAATATAGGAGAAACACTGGCTGGGGTTCAGATAGCTGATAATATGCGCGGTATAGATCTGCTGGCTTCCTTATCGTATGTAGACCCAGGAAACATAGGAGCCACAGGAGCCAGTGGAGGAGGAAATCAAACCATGTGGCTGGCGGCTGTTGATGAGCGGGTTAAAGCGGCAATGCCGGTAGTAAGTGTTGGCACCTTTGAATCGTATATCATGCGGTCTAATTGCGTTTGTGAATTACTGCCCGATGGATCAACCTTTACAGAAGAAGCAGGAGTTGTTGCCCTCGTTGCCCCAAGGGCTATCAAGATGTGTAATCACACCAGGGACCTTTCTCCGACATTTTTTCCATCGGAAATGCTACGCACTTTTCACAATGCGAAGCCGGTGTTTAAAATGCTTGGCGTTGAAAATAATATTAGTTACCAGGTTGTCGACCAAACGCATGGATATTGGCCGGAAGATAGGGAAGCAATGCTGGGATGGTTTGATCTTCACCTTAAAGGAACAGGCTCCGGATCGCCTAAAAAAGAAATTCCATTCGAATTGCTTCCCGAAGAAAAGCTGATGGTCTATCTCCCAGGAAAAAGAGACCCTATTGTTATGAGTACGGATCAGTATTGTAAAAAGCGGGGGGAAGAATTAAGAACTGTATTTCTACAAACAACTACTTATAATGCAGAGATTAAAAAAGAAGAACTCAGAAATATTTTAAGGTCTAAAGAAAAATCCGGTCTGAAAAAGATCCACAATTATACAAGCATTGATGGTTGGGATCGCATGGCTTTGGAAACGACTGATAAGAAGCTTATTCCCCTATTACACAAGCCTCCGCTTAACCAATCTCTTGGTTATATAATAATATGCGATCCGAAAGGAAAAATGAATTTGTCAGTAGATTTGCTGCAGCAGTACATAAAAAAAGGACTGGGGATTGTCGTTGTAGATTTAACTGGTACGGGAGAAGCTTCATCTGAAGAGAATCCCAGGGATAAAAGCATGGTGCTACATACACTCTCCCGATCAGAGTTGTGGTTAGGAAAAACTATTATGGGTGAATGGGTAAAGGAGCTGGGCCTGGTAACTGATCTTCTAATATCCAAGTATAAAGCGGCGAAAGTGGGAATACACGGAAGCAAAGAAGCCGGGCTGGCAGCGTTATTTTTAAGTGCTACCGCAGGTAAGGCAGATTATCTCATACTTAGTGAAGCACCGCTGAGCTATCTATTTGACAAACGGGACGCGGTTGACTTTTTTAGCATGGCAATTCACCTACCCGCCTTTCTTAATTGGGGTGACGTTTCGCTGGCAGCAGCTTTAAGTGGCAGGCCTGTAACTATCATCAACCCCGTTACTATGTCGGGCCGCAAATTAACTGGTAGCCAGTTGAAGGACTATCAAACAGAATTTCAACAACTAAGAAGATTGACAAAGCAAGCAGGCGAAACGGTTTTTAATTGAAATATATCAGTACAAGAAGCAGACGCCCTGAAAAACTTGCAATTTTTCAACGATCATGTTAAGGATGGCCAGTTGTTAAAGCTTGTCATGCTGGCTTAAATTATTATTCAACCATCAATCATTTTTAAATGGAAATCATTTTAACGAAAGATCCGATCGAATTAGGAAAATCAGCAGGAAGTGCTGCCAGCAATCTAATTATTAATGCTATAGAACAAAGCGGACAGGCCAATATTATACTGGCTACCGGAGCAAGTCAATTTGAAACCTTAAAGCAATTAATTTCAGAGAAAGATATCGACTGGAGTAAAGTTGTAATGTTTCACCTGGACGAATATATTGGATTGCCCGAGTCTTCCAATGCAAGTTTTAGAAAATACCTGAAGGAACGATTTCTTGATAAAGTACCTTCCTTGAAAGCGACTTATTTAGTGAATGGGGAAAATGATCCAGTAAAGGAATGTAACCGTTTAAACAGCATTATTGAATTGCATCCCATAGATGTGGCTCTTGTTGGAATAGGGGAAAACGGGCATCTTGCCTTTAACGATCCACCCGCCGATTTTGATACAAAAGAGCCTTATATTATAGTAGAGTTGGAAGAACAATGTCGTGCCCAGCAGTTTAATGAGGGTTGGTTTGAATCAGTGGCGGATGTACCAACAAAGGCTATAAGTATGTCCATCAGCCAAATCTGCAAGTCAAAATCTATTATTTGTTCGGTACCTGATTTACGAAAAGCCAAAGCAGTGAAAGATTGCCTGGAAGAACCTGTAAGCAATTTATTCCCTGCCAGTATCCTTCAATTGCATCCAAACTGTACTTATTACCTGGATAAACAATCAGCTGCTCTTCTTTCCGCGGATCTGATTTTAAAATCTTAATAATTATAACCAGGTGAAGTTTTGAGAAACAAAAAGCAAATAGCGTTATGCTGCATTCGATTATTCTTTTGTTTGGTAATCCATCTATCATGTAACTCACCTGGAAGCACTAATGTACCTGAAACAAACAGCCAGGATGTAAAAAATGAAAGGTCACACCTCGAACATGGTAAAGCATTGGTTGCACAACATTGCCAATCATGCCATTTACTACCTCATCCTTCTTTGCTTGATAAAGACAATTGGCAGACAGCACTAGCCATGATGGCGCCACGCCTGGGGATATTTTACCATAATGGCAATGCATATAAAATATATACTGATATCGATCAAAGTTTTTATCCTTCAGAAGCTGCTTTAAACTCTTCGGACTGGCAGCAAATTATCGATTATTATACGGCGGAAGCACCTGCTGCCATGCCTCTTCAAAAAAGGACGGAGCCAATAAACAGTCAGCTTCCTTTCTTTTCATTGGAATACCCTGCACAATTATTTTTCGGGAAGGGAAATACCGCTTCGTATATTAAAATTGATACCTCTCTAAAACCTCACCGCGTATTTGTGAACCGGTCTGTTTCTAATACGCTTTTTTTACTGAATGAAAAATTACAGGTAACGGACTCCCTGCTGACCGACGGTCCTATTGTTGATATTGACTTTAATGAAGAAAAATTGGTTGCATGTAAGATTGGTAGTAACCTCTTTGGCAATAATAGCAAAGTAGGCAGTTTATTAAAAATTGAAAATGGCAGGTTAAAAGTAATTGAGTCTTTATTTGATGGTTTAGCAAGGCCAGTCCAGATCACCTCTACCGACATCAACAGTGACGGAAAAAATGATTACCTTATTTGCGAGTTCGGTAACGTTACTGGTTCATTGTTGTGGATGGAGAACAAAGGAAATGATAAATATGTACGGCACACCCTTCGTGCCGTGCCCGGAGTTACCCGTGCCTATGTACAGGACTTTAATCATGACGGCCTTCCTGATATCTGGGCTTTATTTGCCCAGGGAGAAGAAGGCATTTTCTTATTTACAAACAAGGGGAATGGTGCGTTTGAAGAAAAAGAGCTCATTAGGTTTCCGCCCACTTATGGTTCTTCTTCTTTTGAACTCAATGATTTTAACCAGGATGGAGCAGTAGATATCGTTTATACCTGCGGTGATAGGGGAGATGGGATCAGTCAGCTAAAGCCTTATCACGGAGTTTATGTTTTTTTGAATGATGGAAAGAATACATTTTCCAAGGAATATTTTTTTCCTGTAAATGGTTGCATTAAGGCCATGGCAAGAGATTTTGATAAAGATGGCGATCTTGACCTGGCAGTTATAGGTTTCTTTACTGATAACCAGCAGCCTGAAGAAGGTTTTATTTACCTTCATAATAAGGGAGGTTTACTTTTTCAACCTTATTCTTTGCCTTTAGCAACAAATTTTAGAAAGGCAACGACTATGGATGTTGCAGACCTCGATGATGACGGCAGGCAGGATATCATAATTGGTCATGGATTTATTGGAGACAAATCCATGGATGATAAAAAGCCACTTTTTATGGTTTTGAAAAACAAGTTCTGATAGGCATGCGTATTTTGCTTATACGGGTACTAGAGAGGAAATCTAAATTACCCACTTTCTTACATTAAGGTATCAACTACCAATAACAGGAGAAATACATTAAATGAAAAACACTGATTCTGTTGTAAGCGCCGGTTCATTGAGTAAACGTGATACGTACATCTCCATTGGCATAATAGGAGTATTGTTCTTCATATTCGGCTTTGTTTCGTGGGTAAATGCTATTTTAATTCCCTATTTTAAAATAGCCTGCGAGCTGACAAACTTCAAAGCTTACCTGGTTACCTTTGCCTTTTATATTTCTTATTTTTTTATGTCTGTGCCCTCTTCTTACTTAT
>JBBJOD010000516.1:0-3914 GCA_037721715.1 Chitinophagaceae bacterium
GAAAAAATTTTTGCCTCCTTAAATGCACCCTTTACTGCCAAAAAAATTTGAAGAATTTTAGGAATGCAACGCGCCGCAAGTAGTTGATTTGGAGAAAGTTGAGAATATCTAATTGAGATTGAGTAAAAAAGTTGCGGACCCTTGATATGAACCTAAAATATTAAACCCGCTCTGGGAGCGGGTTTTAGAGTGTTAACTCAGCGGACCGGACGGGTTCATTTTTTCTTCCATGTTTGCAATAAAAACTTTTCGTATAGATGGATGTTCAACATCAAACTGCATATACTTTTTATAACAAGGAAGAAGTTTGCCAGTATCGACTTTCATATTTGATATGCCCATGCCAGATCGAATAAATCACGACTCTTTTTTCTCTGGTATAAAGCTCTCAGTTTCATGCCGGTGTGTAGCAAATACGAAACGATTTCCATTAATGTTTACCGCTATAAATTGGTAGAAGTTCATGCTTTGTCATCCTTGATTTTTCCTATAAATAGGATCGTCATTTTTGGTTACCGTTTGAGCTATAACTGTTTTATCTCAAACGTTGTAGTAGCTCTTTACAGAGAATGCCAGGTAGAAGAAGAAAATTTGTTTTGCTCATTTAAACGATTAAGCTAAATTTGAACTATCGAACGAAAAGTATCTATAAAATTCCAGTAGGTAAGCCCACTGTAATGTCTGAAATTAAAACTTTAACATATAAGGGCGTTACTCGAACTTTTAATTCAGCCAGAGATTACCTTTTCCCGATCCCGCAAGAGGAGGGGGTTTTGGTTCCCTCGCTGACTCAGAATCCGGAGTATTAAATAATTATAGGAATTTAAAGTTGCCTGACTTAAAAACAGGATAAGGAAAGCTGAACCCGAAAAATGAGGCACTATTATAAAACAACAATTAAATGAAAACTTCAACATCCAACGTGCGCCGCAATATGAGACTGTTGGTGACCACATGCTCTGAAAAAAAATGGCCGAGGCCTATGCCTTTTCTTCTCAAAAGAATATGTATCGTATTCACGCTGGCTGTTCCCTTGTGTTTCCTGGCATGCAATAAGAAGGACATAGCGGAACTTGCGCCTCAAGAATCTAGTCAGCCAGGTTCTATGCAAGCAACTTCAACCCAAGTAACTTCAACCTCTACCGTACCGAACTTTACCATTGTCGTGATACCTTATACACATCATTATCTGTCAAATATTGCAGGAGGTAGATTAGCTATGTTTACTGCTGAAATTAACTGGATCAAAAGCAACAAAACCAGTAAAAACATTGTTTACGTGCTTGGAGTTGGCGATATTAACCAGTATGGAGACAGGGAGCCCTCAGAATGGGTAGACGCCAAAAATGGATATTACTCGCTGGAAGCTTCCAACATCCCCTATGGGTTAGCTATTGGAAATCATGATCAATATCCTCAGGACTATCCTCTTACCGGTGCTACTAACGAATACAACCGATGGTTTGGGGTGTCACACTTTGCAAGCAAACCGTATTACGGCGGACATTATGGGGGAAACAATGACAGTCATTATGACTTGTTTACTGCCAGCGGCCAGGACTTCATTGTTATTTATATTGAATATGATAAAAATAACGAAGACAGGACCAATATGAACACTTGGGCCTATGATTTGTTAGGCACGTACTCTTCCAGGAAAGCCATTATCGTAACCCATTTTTTAATGAACCGAGGCAACGGGGGTTCGTTCAGTTCACAAGGCCAGGGGATATATGACAGAGTAAAAAGCCGTCCAAATGTGTTTATGATGATAGGCGGTCATATCTCCGGTTCAGGTCCCAGTGACGGGGAAGGATATCGCGAAGACGTATACAATGGCAATACCATCCGGTCATATCTGGTGGACTACCAAGGGTATGATATTATAGGAAAAGGCGGATATCTTCGCTATTTGGAGTTTTCTATAGACGCCAATGATGTTCGGCATCACACGTATTCTCCTCATCTGAACCAGGAAGAGAGAGATGATGACAGCTATTTTACCAAGCCATTGCTTGGGCCACCTACGGCTAATGTGCTTGCCGATGGAAAATATAAGATGCTTGCCAGGCATACAGGAAAAGCCGTTACCGTTCGGGGCGCTTCCTTAAATGATAATGCCGAGGTAATCCAGTATACTTATTCTGCCAATGCGGGAACAGACAATGACGAATGGAACTTTGTTTCTCTTGGCAACGGCTGGTATAAAATTCTGAATGCACATAGCGGTAAAGCAATGGTAGTAGATCAGGCAGCTACCGCCTGGGGCACCCGTCTTATTCAATATACGTATTCTGCTAACGCGACTTATAATGATGAGTGGGGGCTGTATGACGTTGGATCTGGTTATTATAAAATAATCAACAGACGTACCGGGCTCTGTGTAAAAGTGGTAGGCACCGCTGACTACGACCCGTGTGTACAAACGGGTTATAAGGTTGTTCCTGAAGAGCAATTTCAGATTACTCTGGCCCCCTAAATTAAGAAAGAAACAGAATTAAAAGTGATACTTTCCGGGTCAAACTGGAAAGTATCACTTTATATGCAGACCGTTTACAAACGGGCCGCTTCAACGCACCCTAAATAGTTTAATGAAAAGATCAATTATCATTTTGCATTTCCTGATATTGGGCTTATCGGGTTGCAAGGAATTTAAAGAACACGAAGGAGGGATGCTATACAAGTTTTGTGAAGATCGGGAAGGCGAAACGATTAAAGAAGACGATTTCGTAGCCATAACATTCACGGAAAGAACGGAAGAGGACTCCATTTTATCCAGTTCGTATGGCGCCAATAATAATTTAACCCTGATGTTCAGAGATAGGTCGCAGTTTCAGGGCGATCTGTTTGCAGCCTTAGGTCTGCTAAGCGAAGGGGATAGCGCTGTTTTTAAAATTAATATCGATTCCCTGGTTGCAAAGACAGGAAAAGTGAGGCCGGAAACAAAAGCCAAGCACCTGATATATACTATTAAAGTTAATCATGTAGTTTCCAGGGGAAACCTTAACGATAGTATGTACAATAGCAGGATTGAATCGTTAAAAAAAGCGGTGACGGATAAGGCAAAGGAAAATGAGCCTGAAATTTTGCGCAGGTACATCGCTTCCAAATCCTTAAAGCCGGCAGTAACCAAGTCAGGGCTGAATTATGTGATCATGAAGCAGGGAGAGGGAGTTCGGGCCGCTCCGGGTGATAGCGTAGTGGTAGTTTATACCGGGAGGTATTTAAACGGGCAGGTATTTGATACCTGCGATTCCACAGTGGCTGTAAAGCATGGTATTTATCACCCGAGCCGCGAGTATGGTCCAGTGACGCTTCCTGTTGTGCCTGAAGTTTCCTCTGGGTTTCAGGAAGCATTAATGTTGTTTCCGAAAGGAACCGAAGTTATGTTAATACTTCCATCTAAATTATTTTATGGGGCAGACGGACACAACAGCGAACCACCTTATACTCCGTTAACTTGTGAGGTTAAAATAGTGGATATAATACATAAAAATAGGCCGGAATTAATTACACCATTAGTCGGAACCCGCTATCAAAAGTAAATTTTAAAATTGCAACACAGGTTTTGGTCGGTTCCCCAAGTTAATAGTAAATTTCGCTTCGAAATCTGTGCGAGTTAAATTTTGGATATGTTAACCTGTAATCTGAGTGAAGTCTGTAGATAAATTTTATATGAACAAAAAGATAATAATGGTGATGATTGCGGTTTTTTATTCGATTACTGTGAGAAGTCAGGCAATGCCGCGTCTTGCTGCAAAGAATAAGCCTAATATCATCTTTATCCTCACCGACGACCTTGGCTACCGCGATTTAGGTGTTTTTTATCAGCAACAGCGGGAAAAAGCAAAAGATAAAAGTGAGCCTTGGATGTTTACACCTAATTTAGACCATCTTGCCATACAGGGAGCGCA
>JBBJOD010000517.1:0-3894 GCA_037721715.1 Chitinophagaceae bacterium
CCAACCAGGCCCCGGTTGCTGATGCAGGCGCTGACAAGCTGATCATTCTACCGGCAAACAGTACCAATCTTAACGGCTCCGGTAGCGATGCCGATGGATCAATCAGCAGTTACAGCTGGAATCAGGTAAGTGGACCTAACACTGCCGTATTTACAAGTAAAACCGTACCCACACCAACGATCAGTTCCCTTACCGGAGGTGTCTACGTATTCAGCCTCGTAGTGACAGATAACCTAGGTGTTGCCAGTGCAGCAGACCGGGTGTCAGTCACTGTTAACCAGGCTCCTGTTGCTAACGCAGGTAGCAGTCAAACAATCACCCAGCCCGCGAGCAGCGCCCTGCTTAACGGTTCCGGTACGGATGCAGATGGTACGGTTACGGCATTCAGCTGGTTGCAGGTGAGCGGTCCTAATACGGCTGTATTCAGCAGCAAGATAGTGGCAGCGCCTACTGTAAGCGCACTCGTTTCAGGCATTTATGTCTTTAGCTTTGTAGTGACAGATAACCTCGGCACATCGAGTGCCGCCGTTCAGGTAAGCGTTACCGTTAATACCGCTGCTAACCAGGCTCCGGTAGCTAATGCCGGGCCAGATAAAATTATCACGCTTCCTTTAAATAGTACAGAAGTAAACGGTTCTGGTACCGACGCCGATGGCACGATAGCCGGTTACACCTGGAGCCAGGTAAGTGGACCCTCCACAGCGGTTATAAGTAGTGTTACAGCAGCCGCACCAACCGTAAGCAGCCTGGTCGCAGGAAGTTATGTTTTCAGCCTCGTTGTAAGAGATAATCTTGGTAGTGTGAGTGCAGCAGACATTGTTACGGTTACAGTAAACGCAGGATCAAATATGGCCCCGGTAGCCAATGCGGGCCCTGATAAAACAATCACCCTGCCGGTAAATAATACTACGCTGAATGGTTCCGGCACCGATGCCGACGGATCGGTAACCGGCTATAGCTGGAGCCAGGTGAGCGGCCCTAATACCGCAACCTTTACCAGCACAACAGTCGCTGTACCTACGGTAAGCGGCTTGATAGCCGGCAACTACGCCTTTAACCTGGTGGTAACCGACAACCTAGGCGGTTTCAGCCTGGCAGATCAGGTGATCATCACCGTTACCGCTGCCGGCAATACAACGGTATACCGTATCAACGCCGGGGGCGGACAGGTAACCAATTCCATCGGTGTTTTCCAGGCAGACGCGTTCTTCTCGCCAACGCCCGGTAACTTCGGCACAAGTACTTCACCCATCGGTGGAACAACAGATGACAACATTTACCAGTCGGAAAGGTATGGCGGATCAGGTGTTATTAATTACAACCTGCCCGTAAGCAGCGGCCAGTATACCGTTATACTTCACTTCGCAGAATATTATTTCGGCGCCGTCGGAAACCGGGTGTTCGACGTATCGCTGGAAGGAACCAGGGTGCTTGACAACTTCGACATCGTAAGAAAGGTAGGCGCTCTAAACGCCACTACCGAGACTTTCTCGGTAAACGTGGCAGACGGTATGCTCGATATCTATTTTAGTTCGCTGGCTCAAGACGGAGGCGCAAATAATCCAAAAATATCGGCCATTGAAGTGATACGAACTTCGGCAAGTGTAGCATCCGGTACACTACCGGCTACCAACCAGTCAGTAACAAACAAGGCAAGCGGGCAGAACAATCCTGCGGTGAAAAGGCTAAGTGTGAAAGTGCAACCCAATCCCAGCAAAACTTACTTCACACTGACGGTGCTGAGTGGAACAGATAAACCTGTTAGATTAGGAATCTACGATAATGTGGGACGATTGGTAGAAGTCAAATCCGGGGTTGCAGTGAACTCAAGTTTTCAGGTCGGTGCAAATTACCTTCCGGGGACTTACTACGCCGAAGTATTCCAGGGCAAAGACAAATTGACATTGAAACTTATAAAGCAAAGCCAGTAAGCTTTGCAGGTTTTAAACGGGGGCGGTTTTTTTCCAGCCAGCCCCCATTTTATGTTTTGCTGCTTTTATTGCTGATACGGGTGAAGCTCAGTAACAACTGAAAAAAAATACAAGAGGAAGAAAAGTAAGAATTGGTGTATGCGCCGGAGGTGAAGATAAAAAACTGGCTGATATTACAAACCACTTATGTCAATATCTTTCAGAAAGGGCAGGTTGTCAGGCCTGGTGAATGCGGTGATCATGGCTTTTCCCTGGATGCTCAGGAGGTAGCAGCATTTAACGTAGTAGTTACTCAGCTGATAAACGTCGCAAATCTTATTGGCCCTTACATAATTACCCAAAAATATACCTTTTTCAAAAACAATTTCTTCCTGCTCATATTCATGTAATAACTGGAACTGCTGACAGGTCATGCTGTAAGGTACCCTATGTACCAGCGCTAAACGAATGTTATAATAACATATATTCAAATAACGTTTTTACAAAATGAATACGGGATGAAATTATTATAAAACTACTAAGATGTATACCGTAGCTGACAGCTACAGCGGAAGTGAGTGGCTACTCAACCTACAATTAAAAATTTTTCCCTGCTCGGGTATCTTTCTGCCTCCCAGCCGGTATTGATTATCTTGTTGATTGCATTAACAAGTTTGTCAACTGAGACTGGTTTAATGATGTAATAATTCGCTTTGGCCTGGTAACAGTCATCAATAAACGATTCCTTGTTTAATTTGGAATAAATGATGATAGGGATAGAATCATATTTATTGTTATATCTTAACATCTTTAGTACAGTGATGCCGCTTTTTCCTGGCATGTGCAAATCCAGGAATATCAGGTCCGGAACAGAGGTTTCTAACAGCTTGAACAAATCGTCTCCACTTTTCGCCAGTTGAAGTGTATAAGCAAGCTTCATATCCATCAGTGCTATGTTAAAAATAATCAACTCATCTTCGTCGTCGTCAATCAAAAAAACTTTGCGTGTTTTTTCGATAGTCTGTTTTTTCGATTTTAATGGAGTTTCTAGTAACATGTTTTTAAATTGGATTATACTAAGGTAATATTTAGCCGTATAAACAACATATATCATTACCTGTTATACGGAATGGTACTACTAATCAATTGTTAGCATTTCAATCATTGAAAAATTCCGCCTCGATCATTGTAAGTTAGTTGCCTGGGGCCCATACAACCTTCAGAGATTAAAAAAATTCTATGTCAATAATATTGAAATCAAAACAAATAAACGATTTTACTAAAAGTGCTTTTCGATTTAGTTCGTTTTGCATAACCGGTACCAGGCGCATTTAATTCGAAGCAATGATAATCGACCGGATCAAAATGCCAGCTGCGCTATCACGCATTGCTTCCTGGCACCTGATAGCAAAAAGTGGATAGCTAATAGCAACCGCTTCATAAGTATAAAATCATATTTATTAATCATATGCGACCTGTAATTTGTATATTGTGTGGCACGGTTTGCAATTATATTAAAAGAAAAACTAACATCTTGAAAAACGCCTGCCTTAAAAATTGCACCTTATTTATTTTATCTGCCTTCCTAATATTCATTTCCTGCAACGCCCCCAATAAAAAACCCGAAGTAGACAGATCCAAACTTACAGAAGAAGAAAAGCGTTTACCTGAAAATGCGTTAAGCTCATTTAAGGTGGCCGATGGTTTGGATGTTGCCTTGTTTGCCAGTGAACCAATGATGACAAATCCTACTAATATGGACATTGACCATCGGGGCAGGGTATGGGTAACGGAAGGATACAACTACCGGTATGATCTGAATGCCGGTCATAGTCATAAAGATGAAGGAGACCGCATACTGATCATGGAAGACATGGATGGAGATGGAAAGGCAGACACCAGTAAGGTGTTTTACCAGGATTCTTCTATCAATGCTGCACTTGGTATTGCGGTGCTGGGTAATAAAGTAATTGTTTCATGCAGT
>JBBJOD010000518.1:0-3894 GCA_037721715.1 Chitinophagaceae bacterium
TTGCCTACGATGCCAATATGAAATTGCCTGAAATGGAACTGGTAATTTTCACTTTCGGAAATGTGAGCGTTATCGACCGTAAAATGGGTGTATTTGCCATCAAGCCAAGTGGTGTGCCATACATAGACCTATCGCCGGATATTATGGTAGTTGTCGACGTCGAGGGCCATGTTGTCGAGGGATCGCTGAAGCCGTCTTCAGACACCCCTACTCACGCTGTTTTATACAAGCATTGGCGAAACATCGGTAGCATCGTTCATACACATTCCACTTATGCGACAGCCTGGGCACAGTCGCAACGCGACATTCCTATCTACGGCACTACACATGCAGATCACAATACTGTAAACATACCCTGTGCATCACCGATGGACGACGGCATGATAGCCGGAGACTATGAATTACAAACCGGCTTCCAGATAATAAATTGCCTGGCCGAGAAAAATTTAAACTATGAAGAAATTGAAATGATTCTTGTTGGTAACCATGCTCCGTTTACGTGGGGTAAAACAGCCAACAAAGCCGTGTATAACAGTGCTGTACTGGAGGCGATAGCGAAAATGGCTTATCTGACAGAACAGCTACGAAAAGACGTGCCGCTGCTAAAAGATTCTCTCATTCAAAAACATTTTGAAAGAAAACACGGGCCTGACTCCTATTACGGACAATAGAACTTTTACTGCTACCTGTGTAGCATAAGCGACTCAATTATGCCCCGTGCTGAAAAAAAACTGTTACCCGTGAAATAAAAAATTAATGATGATCGATTTATTAAAATTTGAAGCGTGGTTTGTAACCGGCAGCCAGCATTTGTATGGAGAAGAAACTTTAAAAAAGGTGGACGAGCATTCACAGGTTATTGCCTTGGCATTAGGTGCTGCTTCTGCAATTCCTGTAAAAATTGTATGCAAACCCGTAGTAAAAACACCGGAGGAAATCTATAATATCTGTGAGGAAGCTACCATGAACAGGAATTGTATTGGTATCATAACCTGGATGCATACTTTTTCACCTGCCAAAATGTGGATCAGTGGCTTGAAGGCGCTGCGTAAACCGCTGCTGCACCTTCATACCCAATTCAACAGGGATATACCCTGGCAGGACATCGACATGGATTTTATGAACCTCAACCAAAGTGCGCACGGAGATCGGGAGTTCGGTTTCATAATGAGCAGAATGCGCTTAAACAGGAAAGTAGTAGTTGGCCACTGGCAGGACGAGGAAATAGTAAGGCAGGTGGGGGTTTGGGCCCGTGCAGCTTCTGGTTGGCATGATAACCAGGGAGCAAAAATTGCGCGCTTCGGTGACAATATGCGGTATGTGGCCGTTACGGATGGTGATAAGGTAGAAGCAGAAATAAAATTCGGATACTCAGTGAATGGATACGGAATTGGCGACCTGGTCAAAGTAATAAATGACACAAGCGAGGCTGCGATTGACCAAACCGTTAAACAATACGAGGAGCTGTATGATGTGGCTGATTCGCTACGCAAAAGTGGCGAAAAACACCCAGCTCTCCGGGAAGCTGCAAAAATCGAAATAGGCCTAAGAAATTTTTTAGTAGCCGGAAATTTTAAGGCATTTACTGATACTTTCGAAGATCTTCATGGCATGGTTCAGTTACCTGGCCTGGCGGTACAACGCCTTATGAATGAAGGTTACGGGTTTGCCGGTGAAGGAGACTGGAAAACAGCTGCCCTGGTTCGAACGATGAAAGTTATGGGCGCTGGTTTGGCAGGCGGCAATTCGTTCATGGAAGACTATACCTATCATTTTGATCCGGCAAATCCCCAGGTGCTTGGATCGCATATGCTGGAGATTTGTGAATCTATCGCCAGTGACAGGCCATCCTGTGAAATTCATCCATTAGGTATTGGTGGAAAAGCTGACCCGGTGCGGCTGGTTTTCAATTCCGGTCCTTGTACAGGAATCAATGTATCGGTGATAGATATGGGAAACCGGTTTCGTGTACTGGTGAATGAAGTGGAAGCAGTAGAACCTTTGCAGAGCCTGCCCAAATTGCCCGTTGCCCGTGTTTTATGGAAACCGTTGCCCGACATGAGAACCGCCTTAAGCGCATGGATACTCGCCGGAGGAGCACATCATACGGGTTACAGTCAAACCCTCACACCGGAACACCTAGAAGCTTTTGCAGAAATGGCTGGAGTAGAATTCGTACTGATCGGGAGAGAAACGAAGATTTACCAATTTAAAAATGAGTTGCGATGGAACGAAATCTTTTACCAGTCTAATAACAGATGACCAAAACAATTACATTCGCCTGCTAATAAAATTTATTGCTATTTTTAATTAAGTTGAATTTGCCAGGTTTCATCCCTGCTTTAAAACGATTACCAGCTTATGAAAACTAAACCCGCACGATTCCACCTTAACGCTTTCACCCTGTTCCAGTTTTTCTTTACTGCTAAAAGCGGATAGGTACTGCACCGAAATGTAAAACCGTTGCAACACTTGCGGGTGTTAGGTGCTTTCACCGGCATCGTTCGTGGCCAATCATCCATCTTCCATCATTTAAACCAAAACAATCAAACCACTCAGTTGCTATGAATAAGAATATGGTATTAGCCGATTACATTGTATTTATTTTATACTTCCTGATTGTAACTACTTACGGTTATTCGATATACCGGAAACGAAAAAGTAAAGAGCATGATGCGAAAGCGTTTTTCCTTGCTGAAGGGTCACTTACCTGGTGGGCGATAGGTGCGTCATTAATTGCTTCAAATATTTCGGCTGAACAATTTATTGGTATGAGCGGCGAGGGTTTCTTTCTGGGTATCGCTGTTGCAGCCTATGAATGGATTGCAGCAATTGCACTGATCGTTGTGGCCGTTTGGTTCATCCCGGTGTACCTGAAGAACAACATTTATACCATGCCACAATTTCTGAAGACGCGGTATAACGAATCAGTGGCACTGATCATGGCAATCTTCTGGTTATTCCTCTACATATTTGTAAACCTTACTTCGATCTTGTACCTGGGAGCTGTGGCTATCAACGGCCTGGCTGGTGGAGAATATTTTCATACCATCATGATCGGTCTCGCGGTTTTTGCCCTGCTGATATCATTGGGTGGAATGAAAGTGGTTGCCTATACTGATGTGATACAAGTTGCCGTACTGATATTTGGCGGACTGGTTACTACTTATATTGCCTTAACCGTGGTTGGCGAAAAATTTGGTGTTGGAAGTGATGCGATTGCAGGCTTTAAAACACTCATGGCCAACGCTCCTGAACACTTTAAAATAATCATCCCCAAGCCAACAGCTAACGCTTCACAACTTGAGATTGACAAGTATATTACGTTCCCGGGCCTCGCCTCGTACCTGGCAGGTATCTGGATTATAAACCTAAATTATTGGGGATGCAACCAGTACATAACACAAAGAGCCCTGGGAGCAGACCTGGATACAGCCAGGACGGGCATCCTGTTTGCCGGTCTTTTGAAGCTAATGATGCCGATCATCGTAATGTTGCCTGGTATTGCTGCATATGTATTGTATAAGAACGGACACCTTCCACAGTTGGTCGGGGGTAAAGACGGAGCCTATTCCGCAGTTCTTACCTTTTTACCAACGGGACTGAAAGGCTTGTCTGTCGCGGCACTGACAGCGGCGATCGTGGCATCACTTGCCGGCAAAGTGAACAGCATCTCCACTATTTTCACGCTGGATATTTACAGGAAATATTTTGACAAATCGGCCGACGAACGAACACTCGTAATAACAGGAAGGTTAACCGTGCTTGTCGCCATGATTCTTGCTGTGCTTTTTACCTGGAATGATCTACTTGGCATTGGTGGAGTTGGCGGCTTTACGTATATCCAGAAATATACGGGTTTTATTAGCCCGGGTGTATTCGCCATGTTTATCC
>JBBJOD010000519.1:0-3894 GCA_037721715.1 Chitinophagaceae bacterium
AACGCAAAACTGGCGCAAGTGTTCCAACGGGCGCTGTAATGGATCATTGAATACGTCAATGCCAGTTGGACGACTTGTGCCTTCCGCTAAATTCTACTAACTAACAAGTATAAAACCTTACTTCAACAGCTTACTTGAAAACAGCATTTTCTTGTTATCCCTTAAGGTAACAAAATAGCCGCCAGCCGGCAAATGTGAAACAGCAATTGTATGTAAAAAACTTCCACTTCCTTTAGCGGTTTCATAATAATACAACCGCTGGCCTTTCATATTATACAATGCGATACTTAAACGGGATATGGGCTCCGGCACGTTAATCGTCACGCGAAGACTGGTAGTAAAGGGGTTGGGACTAACAATAAAACGGCTGTCGGTATTGCATGAACCCGTAGTGTTTATGGTGGTGTCAAGCAACGTTACTGTGGTATCCTCTGGTAGAACTTGCCTGAGCCGGTACTGAACAACATTAGGGGTAATGCTCTTTAACGTGTCTGTAAACGAATAGCTGTTTAAAGAAAATGCTTGCGACTTGCCATTTATACTTCCGATGCGTGTAAAGCCAGTGTCAGGCATGCTTCGTCTCTCCACATAATAGCGCATGTTCATATTGTCTTTGCCAGTCCAATTAATGGTAGCGGCACAATTTTCATAACGAATGGAGCCCTTAAACATTTTAGCTACCAGGCCTGCAAATGCTTTTTTGAAATCCGGGATACCAAAGCCAAAGCGTTCATCGGGACTGTTATACTTATGTGCGCTCTTTTGTATAGCATCAATGATTTGCATATTGTTGAATTCCGGGAAAGCTTGCCAGAAACAGGCGATCAATCCGGCAACATTAGGATTGGAAAAGGAAGTGCCATTGCCACTCACCGGGTTTCCATCCAGGCCTGCAATCGTGGTTCCTTGGCCTACAGAAACAATATTCGGTTTTATTTTACCTGCACTGTTAGGACCCCAACTTGAAAAGGCGGCGATATTACCATTCACATCTACAGCGCCAACTGCCACAACACTGTCTCCATCTGCCGGGCATTCTATAAATTTCAGGTCGTTTGAATTGCTACCTGAATTGCCGGCGCTGTTCATAACGATGATTCCTTTTTTAGCTGCAAAGTCGGCTGCTCTTGTTACAATCGTAGTATTGCCGTTTTTCTGAGCATAGCTGTGATCAAAAAAATGATCGTCAAAGACCGAATATCCGAGTGAAGAGGAGATCATCTCAACTCCGAGGCTATCTGCCCGTTCAGCTGCCGCTGCCCAGTTTTGCTCCTCGACGGGATATTCCGAACCTGCATCTTCTGTTCTGAATAAGTAAAATTTAGCTCCTGGTCCTGAGCCAACCATAGAGCCCGGCCTGTTTGCTGCAAAAATGGAGAAGCAGTACATGCCATGCGGGTTGTCTTCGTTTACGCTGCGTTCATTGGCAACGAAGTCCCATTCTCCGAGTATACGGTTTTGCAGGCGCACACTGTCAAAAGCAGGGTTTGTTTGATACCCCATAAAGCCGGCATCAAGAATCGCGATGGTGATGGCATTTCCCGTAAAACCCTGGTTATGCAGGTATTCACCGTGATGAATGAGAATTTGGTTGAGGCTATTACCGTAATTGATTGAATTGGTTGATTGGTTTAAAGCATTATTCGGGGATGTGGCCAGGGAATAAACTGCCTCATGCTTGGAGAATCCTTGCCGAGACGTATTTGCTATGATGCGGGCAGCAACCGGTGCGGCCGTTTTCACAAATGAAAACGATCTGATTTTCAAAAGGGCGCTTGCATCAGTAGTAGCTATACAAACCTGGTTTAACCATTTTGAGCTATTTAAAATGGTTACATTTGGAAGCAAACGAATACTGTCTAGATAGGGTGCCGAAAGGGGAAGGTCAGATGAATCGATACTGATTCTTTGTTTTGTTCTTCTTTCGATGGTTTTTGCCGACAAATAAGCCGCTGGATTTGCGAGGGTGAATGTAGTTCCTCTCTTATCTTTTAATTCGATGATGTAACGCGAATACTGGCCATGGACTGCCATAGAAACAAGAACACTGAGGGCAAATAAAATATATAAATTCTTCATGAATAGTTTTGAAGCACGTATCAGTTGTGTTCGACCAAAATTTGTTTAATTGCGAACCCGGAATAATAGCCGTTTGGGTAAGTATTACTGCGTGGTTGAAATTCTTCCAGGTTGATGGCCCTGGAAATGAGTCCTACACCTTTTGCATATTTTTCCTGCCATATTGTTTTAAAGGCAGGGCCATTTATATTAACTGGAGGAAATCCGGTTGAATCAGTAATTGTTGAGCTAACAGTAATAGTGCTATCGAAAATTTTACCATTGATTATACTGCTGCTGTTTACGTTTTCATAGTTGTATTGCCAGGTGTCCAGGCGGGAATGTGCCGTGCTATTGAATCCGTATTGTGGAAAAGCCTCTTCAGGCAGGTAACGGTTGCCGTTCCAGGTAAGGTAATCACGAATGGGCAATTGTAATTTAATAAATCGCAGGTTATCCTCTATCAGTTCTAACGAACCAACCGTGGGGGTAACCAGGTAAGTTGCGTGATCGACCCATTTTGATGTGTCAGCTTTATCACGGAGCATCCGTCTGATTCTGTAGGAAGGCCTTCCGAGGTTGTCAGTAATGGATGCATCTACAATGTCTTTTATGATATTTGAGTGAGTTTCTTTAACCTGTCCAAAGCTTACATATAATGTGGAGTCTAAAGTATAAATAGCATACTTACCCACCTTCAGGGGATAATATTCGCTGATAGTACCTGTTTGTAATGGATCGGATTTGCTGCATGACACAAAGAGTAAAACAAGCGCAGCAAGGGGAAAGAGTTTATGCATAGAGTTGACGTGGTAAGTTGGGTGTTGGGTGTCAGTATCGGGTGTCGGGATGTATAGGTAGCTCCGTCATCCCAGGTTTTTGCGACTACTTTTTGGTGGAACAAAATGCCATTGTTTCGCCGATACCCACCCCTCGCCCCTCCCAGGAGGGGATGCGCACTACCCAAGTAAGGGATAACGGGTGTCTACGACGGCTTAACTCATCACTCATCACTCATAACCCATCACTCATAACCCATCAGTTATTCACCATTCACCATTCACCATTCACCATTCACCATTCACCATTCAAGCGCCCCTCTCTGTATAACGCCTCCCCCTATAACATCATTGCCTTCATAGAATACGGCGCTTTGTCCGGGTGCGATACTTTTCACATTTTCATAAAACCGAACGCGGATACCACCATTATCCGGGTAAAGGTTCGATAAGCTGGCTTCGGTTTTATAGCGAATTTTCGTATGAGCTTCCATGCCCGGCTGAATCGAATCATATTTCATCATGTTAATCTTTCCTACCGTCATGTCATTCTGATCTAGATCCTCTTCATCACCCAATACTACGGCGTTGCTTTCAGCCTGTATGGCAGTTACATAAACCGGTTTGCCAAAAGTCAGATCCAAACCCCGCCGCTGACCGATCGTAAAATGCTGATGACCCTCGTGGCGGCCGACGACGACACCGCCGGTCGCACGCCGGGTATCGCCGCGGACGCGCTGTCCACGGCCGGGCTGCCTGCTGAGCTCGCGGACGCGCTCGAGGACACCTCGTTCGACCCCGGGCTGCAGGACTCGACCGACGAGGCGCTGGGGCTCACGGGCAAGGACGTCGGGACGCCGATCCTGCACTTCCAGCCGCCGGCCGGCGTCGCCTTCTTCGGGCCGGTCATCAGCCGGCTGCCGTCCGACGACGACGCCGTCGAGCTCTGGGACCACGTGGTCGGGCTGGCGGCTTTCCCGGGCTTCGCCGAGCTCAAGCGGAGCCTGCGCGAGCTGCCGCAGCTGCCGGCCCTCGGTGTCGCGGCGGACCAGGCCGG
>JBBJOD010000520.1:0-3891 GCA_037721715.1 Chitinophagaceae bacterium
CACGTGAGGTGCTTTAAAGCTTACCTGCAGGCAGAAGGGCTGCGAGTTGTCGCGCTTATTTAAAAATTCTACGGCCTGGGCAGCCATCATATCCGTACTATGAATCTGTTTGCCTGCTGCGTCTTTATAAAAGAAAACCCCTTGTCCGGGAAAGCCTTTCCAATAATCGTAATCCGCTTTGGGTAAATTGGTCCCTACACCGTATTTACCTATAAAACCAGTGTAATAACCGTTCTTTTTCAATAGCGCCGGAAAATTATATTTCCTGGCAGAATCTGTAAAATCGGTGGTAAAGTCATGAATCCGGTGCCTGGTTGCATACTGACCACTAAAAATACTGGCCCTGCTAATAGAACAGATCGATGTTGTAACAAAAGCGTTTTTAAAAACGGTGCCTTTACGAGCTAATTGGTCTATGGAGGGCGTTCTTACCATGGCGTTTCCCATGAAGCCCACACCGTTATAACGCAAGTCGTCGGCTAGAAAAAATATAATATTCGGTTTCTGCGGCTGCTTTGATTTAAAAGAAAGAAATGGCAAAGGAAGCAGTAAGGCAAAAGCAGCAATCAATGGAAGAATTTGGCCTTTAGTCATGATTTAATTGGATGTGTTGTAAATGCAATTTCGTTATTAAATGTAAGCACCAGGCCTAACCGGGTTATTTTTCCCTGATCGGCTTTCCTTCATAGTTCATCTTAATGTATGGAACCGTTTCAGTTTCGTCTACCACGTATTTCCATTTCTTCACGTATTCCATGCCAGGTCTGAAATCGTCTTTTCGTTCCAGGAGCAGTTTTTTCAGCCTTGCATCAAGGTCGTCCTGAAGGGCTTTATTTTCGGGCTGGTCAATCAGGTTTTCTAACTGAAGTGGATCTTTACTATTATCAAACAGCAGCCAGGGCCCTTCCCGATCTCTTACATAAGTATATTGACGGGTAACTATGCCCCGGTACTCTTTGCCACCCTGTTTCCGATTCCACTGGCCGAAAGGTTGTACACACGCTATCAGCGTTTCATCAATATCATCTTTCATCTTTCCCGTGAATACCTTTGAGAAGTCTTTTCCCTCAACGCCGGCCGGAAGCCGAATACCTGAGAAGCCTAACAATGTGGGCATAATATCTGGTGTATTCAAGAGCGCAGCCGAAGCTTTTCCGGTGTTACCCAATGCAGCAGGATAATGAATGAGGAAGGGAACACGGATACTTTCTTCGTAAGGCTGTTGTTTGTTCCATGACCCATGCGCTCCGAGCAAGTCGCCATGATCGGCAGTAAAAATGATGATCGAATTATTTTCGATGCCGGCAGCCTTAACTGCGCTCCAAATTTTTCCAATACAATCATCCAACGCTGTAATATGAGCATAGTATCCCTTAAGGTCTTTCAAAGCTTTCTCGCGAAATTGCGTGGGTACGTTGGCGTTAACTACCAGGTCTTTGTTCTCATATAAGTCCCGGTATTTTTTTGGTGCAGTCTGGTAAGGATCGTGTGGGGGTGCCAAAGAAATCAATAGTAGAAAAGGCTTGCCTGATTTTCCATGTTTTGCGATGTAGCCGCACGCATCGTTACTTTGTGCAATGGCATCGTAACCATCCCATTTCAAAGGTGCATCTGAATTTCCGGCATAGAAAAGCGAATTATTATAGTCGTGGCTGCATTCAAGTGCCTTCCAGTATTCGAAGCCCTGGCGCCTGTTTGCAGGTATGTATGATTTCCTGCCGTGTCCGTCTACATGCCATTTGCCAATAAACCCGGTACTGTAACCATTTTTACTAAAAACTTCGGCCATGGTAACCCTTGCAGTATCCAGCATTACATCGTTCATGAAAACGCCCGTTGTCAGCGGGTACTGCCCGGTAAGCAATGAAGCACGGTGAGGGGTGCATACCGGCATGCCGGAAACCGCATTTTTAACATTAAGGCTATGCCCGGCAAGCCGGTCAAGGTTAGGTGTAACAGCGTTTTTATCACCTGAATAACCTGTCGCCTGTGCACGCCACTGATCCACCAGGATGTAGATGATGTTTGGTTTCCCGGCGGGTGGTAATTCTTTGGCATTCGCCAGTCCATAAAATAGCACCTGGAATGCAATGCCTATTATTATTCTCATGTTAAATAGATTGATAATGATTAGTAGCCAGGGTTCTGCGTCAATTTGTTGATTAGAACCTGTGTTTCAGGTAACGGTGCCAGTAATTTGTATGGCTCTACCTGGAAGGCGGTTGGAAATAAATAAGTTCTCTTTGCTTTCTCACGGATACCGTGAGCGGTTAGCACTGCCAGCGCTTTCCTGGTTCGTTTAAGGTCGTACCAGCGTTGGTTCTCGAAACAAAACTCTACCTGCCGTTCTTTGGCGATGATTTCTGCTAATGTTTCTTTCGAATAACCAGCCAACACATTAGTAAGTCCGGCCCGGTTACGTACCAGTTGAACGAAGGGCAAGGCTTCGCCTGTACGGCCAAGTTCATTCAACACTTCTGCATACATCAACAATACATCTGAATAACGCAGAACGGGTAAGTTATCACCACATCTGTCATCAGGTGCCGACACGGGTGGAAAGTATTTGGCGCAATAAGGAATTGCCCGGGTAATGCCGTCCCAATCCCTGCCATTGTAGATACCGATTGAAACAGCTTTGCGTTTGTCTCCGGCTTCAAATGCATTGATAAGATCGTCGGTTGGCTGGTTCCAGCCTCCTGAGATGATGCTGATATTTGCTCGTTTTGTAACCGCTCCTGCCGAATTCCATGGAGCGAACCAAAATATAAAGCGGTTAGCAAGTTCGGTAGTGTTTTCTGAATATTGAATGGCGAAAATAGTTTCTTTGAAATCTTTTTTTGTGGGATTAAACACATCGGCATAATTAGGAAGCAGGTCATATTTTTTTGAATCGATTACCAACTTCAGCAGCGCCTCCGCTTCCAGGAACTTGTGACTGGTTAAATAGACTTTGCCTAGTAAAGCATGGGCAGCACCGAGGTTGGCCCTGCCAATTTCCTCCACATCCCTGGCTGCGCTGAAATGAGTAACCGCCTGCCTCAGGTCGGTGACTATCTGCGTGTATACCTGTTCTTCGGTGGATCTTTTAATGTCAACGGCTTCTTTTGAAGTGATGGGTAGCAATACGAGCGGTACCCCACTGAATTGCCTTACCAGGTTAAAATAATACAATGCTCTCAGAAAGAGCGCTTCCCCTGCGCAACGATCCTTCAACGTTTCTTTTGACCAGGTTACACCGGGCCTGTCGATTTCGCTTAACAGTTTATTGCAATTTGTAATCCCACTGTAAGAAAAATTCCAGAAGGCAGAATAGATGATGTTGTTGGGAGCGAAGAGCAGTTGGTCCATTACACCTTTCGACGCTTCTCCAGACACGTTGTTGTATTGAAAACTTCCGTTGTCTGACGTTAATTCCGCCATCACCCAATGTTGCTCTTTTTCGTAGTTGCGCATACCCAGGTAACAGCCATTGGCAAGCAGGATATATTCTTTCTCTGAATTGTAAAAGTTTCCTTCATTCAGTGCGTTTTCGGGAAATACCGTGAGGAAATCCTTTTTGCAGGAAACCAGCACGATGATAAAAACAAGTAAAAGTATTTTTTTCATAACAATGATAAATAGTAAAAAAATTTGTTTTGAAAACAACGTGCATTTTAAAAGGAAAGGTTGATGCCGGCTGAAACTGTTCTTGATAACGGGTAGGATGTCATATCATAACCTGGTGATAAGGTGTTATTAATATTTATCGATTGGGCTTCCGGATTGGCGCCTCCATAGTTGGTAAACATTGCAAGGTTTTGAACGGTCAAGTATATACGCGCGCCGCTCATGAAGCCACTGCGTTTCATCAATGAAGGCGGTAAGGTATAACCAAGTGTAACATTGGCT
>JBBJOD010000055.1:0-14266 GCA_037721715.1 Chitinophagaceae bacterium
GGAAGGGGTGTTGCCGGATGACATTATTGAAGCGATTTTGAAGAAGGTGGAAGTGCCGAGGTAAAAGACACTGTAACCGGCGCAAGTGCTCTAACTGGCGCAAGTGTTCCAACGGGTTCAATCAGGTGTACTGAATCAAAGGCCTTTCCCGTTGGACAACTTGTGCCTAATTGCTCGACAGTTGTAGGGTAACCGCGAATCGCGCAGGGGAGGGCGCAGAGGGCTTCTAACTGGCTGTGCATAACCAGTCGATTGTAAAACAACAAACCATAAACAGCAAACAAGGACCCCTAATAACACTCGTTGAAATTTTTTAAAAAATATATAGGAGATCTTTTTTTTAACGACCGGTGGTATGCCGCGCTTACCATCTGCGCTGTACTATTTCTGTTGCGATTTTTTATGGAAAGGCTCGGCATCCTGCCTTTCGTTTTCCTTGGTATATTAGTCATATTACTGCTGGCAGATTATATCTTTTTATTTGTTCAGCCGGGAGGAGTATTTGCCAAACGTACACACGCCGAACGTTTTAGTAATGGAGATGAAAATGCCATAAGGATCGACTTGCAGAACCTATACCCCTTCCCTGTTCGCGTACAGGTGATTGATGAAATACCTCACCAGTTCCAACGAAGAAATATTTTATTCCACGCGGCCCTGCCCGCTCGAAATGCCAGGGTGATACAGTACTCCCTCAGACCCGTAAAACGCGGCGAGTATGAGTTCGGATCCATCAATGCGTATGTAACGGGACTAATCGGCTTTGTACAACGGAGGTTCGTTTTTGAAGTGAATAAAAAAGTGCCGGTATACCCCTCTTATATTCAAATGCGAAAATACCAGTTGATGGCTGTACACAATCGTTTGTCGGAAATAGGCATCAAAAAAACCCGCAGGCTCGGTCACAGCATGGAATTTGAACAAATCAAGGAATATGTGCGGGGCGATGATTACCGGACAGTTAACTGGAAAGCAAGTGCAAGAAAAGGACAATTGATGGTGAACCATTATACAGATGAGAAAAGCCAGCAGGTTTATTGTTTGATAGACAAGGGGCGAGCCATGAAGATGCCTTTTGAGGGGTTAAGCATGCTCGATTATGCCATAAACGCATCCCTCGTATTACTGAACGTAGCCCTGATGAAGCAGGACAAAGCCGGCCTGGTTACATTTTCCGACAGGATAGGGAGCGTGCTTCCCGCCGAAAAAAAAGCAACCCAGGTTCATGCAATCCTGGAAGTATTGTATAACCAGAAAACACGTTACCTGGAAAGTGATTTTGAACGCCTTTACGCGCATATTCATACCCGTATCAGGCAACGAAGCCTTATGGTTTTGTTCACTAACTTTGAAACGATGTCCGGACTGCAGAGACAATTGCCTTACCTGCGGAACCTGGCAAGGCACCACCTTTTACTCGTTGTCTTTTTTGAAAATACGGAGTTGGCACTATTAACGGAAACAGCTGCAAATGACCTTGAATCAATTTATATCAAAACCATCGCCGAAAAATTTGCTTTTGAAAAAAAAATGGTTTCAAAGGAATTGCAGAAATATGGCATACTTTCCATCCTGACAGCGCCAAAAAATATAACCATCAATACCGTAAATAAATACCTGGAAATTAAAGCCAGGCAGGCAATTTGAAGACCATCCCTGATAATACTATGACAAAATACGAAGACGGGCAAATGCTATTAATCGATAAACCACTGCGGTGGACATCCTTCGACGTAATAAGGAAGATGCGCCAATTGATAAAAATAAAAAAAGTAGGGCACGCCGGCACCCTGGACCCGCTGGCAAGCGGCTTGCTGATCGTTTGCACAGGAAAGCAAACAAAGAAGATCAACGAGTACATGGCAAAAGAAAAGGAATATACAGGAACCATAACCATCGGCGCTTCCACACCAACATTCGACCTTGAAAGCGAACCGGAAAATATTACCAGCTTTCATCACCTGGATGCAGAACAGGTTATTAACGCTACTCGGCAGTTTACAGGCGAAATTTTCCAGGTTCCCCCGATCTATTCGGCAATTAAACAAGATGGCAAGCGGATGTATGAATTAGCAAGAAAAGGCCTGGAGGTAAAGATGGAGCCAAGACGAGTAGTGATCAATGAATTTTCCATTACGGCAATGATACTGCCCGTGATCTCATTCCGCGTAGTATGTTCAACGGGTACCTATATACGCAGCCTGGCGAATGATTTTGGATCGGCGCTGGGTTGCGGCGGGTATTTAAGCAGCTTATGCCGAACCCGTATAGGTGAATTCATGCTGAGCAACGCCTTGACCATACAGCAGTTGGAAGAACGGGTAAAGGGTGAATTGGAAGAAGCTAAAATGGATAGTTGATACCCAATTGGAACTGACCTGACTGAAGTTTCAAGTTATAAAACCATCCGTTATTTATATCCGCGTAAACAGGGTCCTTCAATCGATATGCCCAGTCAAAACGTACCAGGAAATAATTAAAATCGAGCCGCAGGCTCGTTCCTCCTGCAACAGCAAGATCCTTATAAAGTCGACCGATGTTAAATTCAGAGCCCTTTTGTTCCGGGCTAAGGTCTGTCTTCCTATACCAAATGTTACCGATATCGCTGAATAAGGCACTCTTTAATTTTATTCCTGCAATAGTGGCTACATTAAAGCGGAATTCGATATTGCCCTCGAGTTTTATATCTGCGAACCGGTCGTAACCGCCATTTTTTAACGTGTCGAAAAGATTTGATGAGCCGATACCCAGTTTACGCACCTGCCAGGCGCGCATGCTGTTGGGCCCACCGGCAAAGAATGATTTGAAAAAAGGCAACGAACTTTCGCGGCTTATGCCGGTAACCGAACTAGTATCCAGCTTTTGACCGTACGGTATGCCAATGCCTGCGTACATCCGGAACGCCCAGGCGGATCTTTCGAAACTGATAAGGTGGCTGAAATCGGCGTCGGCCTTTACATATCGGTATAAACCTCCCTCCCGGTCAACATATTTGATGATGCCAGAGAAACCACCGCTTTCTTCAAACCCTATCTTAAGGGAACTTAGTTTATTATTGTTTGCCAGGAACAACTGGTAAATAAGTTTCTGACTAATAATCAAGCCGTTATTGAAAGAGGATTCGAGCCGGGGAATTTTTTCAAATAGCTTGTTAAGGCTATCTCTTCTACCTAAACGTACCAGTTCTATGTTAAAGGGTACATACAACCAGACATGGTTACGCCTGGGAGTTGCTACCTCTTTTTTCCGGGTCCACTCATAGCCGATCGAACCGTTAATAGAACCAAGGGTGAAGAAATCCCTCCTGTCCGTATAAGACATATTAAAATTGAGGATAGTGCGGGAAGAAGTTAATTTTTCTTCCTTTCTTAATTTGAACGGCAAAATGAATTTTGGAAAAAATATTTTCTGATCGAAACTACCCTGTTGAGTTTGTATGAGCCTGGTTTGTGTACCCAGTTCAATGCCGCCGCGGATGCTTGATATAGATTGGATAGACTGCCTGGCAAGGTTTCGGTTTCTGAGGCCCACATTCAAGCCGATTCCAAAAAGGTTACTGGTGGCAATCACATCACCCGAGTTACGTGTGGCTTCCAAATCTATTACGAGACTCTGCTTTTTAGCTGGATACAGGTAGATGACTACATCCAGTAAGCCCAGTGAATCAATCGGCAACATGTCAATATTCACCTGTTGCCATGCCCCCAGTTGGCTAAAGGTGTTGATTGTTTTGTAATAGTCGGCTTCCTTGTATTCTGCGCCGGGTATCAGAGCAGAGTTCCTGGCAAGAAACGAGGGGCGGAACAGGTTCTCTTTTAAAAACACTTTAATGCCGTTTACCCGCACAGAATCAAATGCCCGCTTCGAAGAATCTTCAAATAAACGCACTTCAGGGTATATACTCACATTCCTGATGGCATACTTTTTAAGGTTTGCCGAACCTTCTTTCGTTCGTTGCCGTATAATTACATCGATCGTTGGATTCTCCCTTTTGCGTTGCAATTCATTGAGTAAACGTATCTGTTCGAACAGATCTAGCCCGGGGTTGATTAAGCCGGCTAGAACCGTATCCACTTCTGCATACAGGTCTTCCTTCGATATTTTGAAGTAGCCGTTGTCTTTATACAAAGTGATCAGGCGGTCCAGTTCAGCCGAAATAACCTGCTGCGAATAGGGTTGATTCTTAAGCAGGAGTGTAGCCCTTTTGTTGCGGATGGCTAGTTGCTGTAATGCAGAATCAGTTAAGGCATAGCCGATGGAATCCATTTTTAGCTTTTTGCCAGGAAGTACCGTAAAGTCAATGAGAACGCGCTGTTGCTGACCAACCCTTTTCAAAGTACTGTCCCATTTTATCTGCGCCTGGTAATACCCCATCGAGTTCATAAGGGCGTTCATAAATAAAACAGAACGGTTTGCATAGAGGGTGTCAAATACTGCGGGTTTAACAAGCGTTTTTCGTATGCCGGCCAGCGACACCAACCTTACTTTCAAACTGTCATCAAGCTGGTTTAATAATCGGAGTTCGAGGTCCTGCCTTTCAGACAGCTTCAAATTTCCCTGTACTTCGATGCTGGTTTTAAAAACGAACGGTTTGTCTTTTTGATACTTTTTAGGAACTTTACAGGATAGTACGGTTATAACGGCAACAAGCACCACCAGGAACGTAGAAGGAAATAAAGAAATGGTAACTTGCCGGGTATATCTCATAGTTAGGATAACTTATTTCCTCATTGTATTTCTTTAATCTGGCAAATTACCGGCTTTTTAGATACGAATATAGATATATAAGATTCCAGTGTTCAAATCCTCTTTACAGTTGAGGGTAATTAATTAAGCTATAATAAATATGATCTTAAAATCGCAGGTCAAATATATTCAAAGTTTAAACGAGAAAAAATTCAGAAACGAAGAAGGCGTGTTCGTAGCAGAGGGGCCTAAAATAGTCAGGGAACTGATGGCAGCGTCTAACATGCAAGTTGTGACATTGTTTGCTACCACACCCTGGCTTAGTTCATTAACAAATTTACAGGAGCTATCTGCTGAATTGCATGAACTGTCTGAAGATGAACTTCAACGTATATCTTTCATGGCGACGCCGAACCAGGTGTTGGGAGTTTTCAAACAACCTGCTTTCGCCGTTGATAGCTTGTTTGCGGATAATCTTTCGCTTCTTCTTGATGGCATTCAGGATCCGGGTAATATGGGAACCATCATCCGGATTGCCGACTGGTTTGGAATCAGGCAGGTGATTGCGAGTAGGAATAGCGTAGATGTTTTTAATCCAAAGGTGATACAATCAACCATGGGAAGTATTGCCAGGGTTCAGATTACTTATCATGACATAGACGAATTCATTGGTCAACATGCCGGTATACCCCTTTATGCCAGTTCGCTAAACGGTAAACCACTTGCTTCATTTGGTAAGGTCAAGGAAGGCATGCTGTTGATTGGTAATGAATCAAAGGGAGTAAGAGACGAATTGATCGAACGGGCACAACACCAGGTAACCATTCCCAGGTTCGGTGATGCAGAGTCGTTGAATGCGGCGGTGGCAACAGGGATTATCCTGTCGCATTTGAGATAGCTGTGGGGTGTCGGGTATCGGGTATCGTTGTGGTTCATGATAATAAACGCCAGGCTTTCGCTGCAGTAAGTGAAAACGCCTGCTACGGGCTAATTGCTGTATAAGCCGCCCTAGTGTTTCACCGATACCTGGTACTCAATACCCAATTCCTAAAAATGACCGCCGATTCACTACCGAAACTGAATCGCCTTCACCGGTTGAATTCTCCGAATTATAAAAGTAGGGATGATAAGCACCAGGAAACAAACAAGGAAGGTGCCGCCGTTGACCAGCAGTACCTGCCACCATATAATCCTGGCCTCTGCTTTCGAGATATAATACATTTCTTCTGGCAGTGAGATAAAGCCATAACGCTGCTGCAGCCAGCAAAATCCAAGTCCAAGCAGGTTGCCAAAAAAAATACCTGTCAGCGCAATAATAGAACCCTGGAAAAGAAATATTCGCTGAACCGTTATATCCGGGGCACCCAATGCTTTGAGTGTTCCTATCATTCTGGTTCTTTCCAGTACCAGGATAATCAAACAGGTTATCAGGTTCAGGACGGCAACAACCGTCATAATGATAAGCACGATAACGATCGACTGATTTTGAAGGTTGAGCCAGTCGAATATATTGGGATTGATCTCCTTGATGGTCCGGCTGTTCCATAAGGCGGGCAGTTGATTAAAGATGGTTTCATTTGCAGAATCCATTTTTCGGTAATCCTTCAGGAAGATCTCATAGCCCCCGATCTCATCAACCTTCCAGTTGTTAAGGCGCTGAATCAGCCTCAGGTCACCCAGGGCGAATAGCTTGTCGTACTCTTCAATTCCTGTTTTGAAGATACCGGTTACTCTCAACTTCCTCGCTCGCGGCGTGGTACCGTCCGGTTGAATAAAGAAGATAAGCACCTGGTCATTCACTTTTAACTTCAAGGTTTTGGCAGTAGGCTCGGAAAGGTTGATCTCATTGCTGTAGCCACTGTCAGGAAAATTTACCCAGCGGCCTTCTGTTAAAAATTCATTTATGTTATTGAAATCATACTCCTTTGACACGCCTTTGAAAAGAACCCCTTCTATAGTTTCGTTTGTTTTAAGTATGGCATTCTTGGTGGCATAAGGTTGAATCGTTTTTATTTCCGGATCTTTTTGCAGGATAACTTTTACACTATCATTCTGGCTGATTGGGAACTCTTCGGCAAACGATGCTTTGCTAGGCTCAAATTGCTGAACCCGGATGTGACCAAAGAAACTGAAGATTTTCTGGCTGATTACATACTGAAAACCATTCGTAAAAGCCAGCGCTATGATCATGGCAGCTACGCTGATGATGGTGGCAGCAGTTGCCAGGCGAATAATAAAGCGCGAAAATGACCGTTGTTGATTGAATGCGATGCGACTGGCTATAAAGGTGGAAAGATTCAAATGGGATAGTACTTTATTAAACTCAAAAATAGCCTGTATATAAATATATAGACCCCTTTTTCTTTCATTTGTTAGTAAAAGATGCAACTTTACCGTTGTTTGATTTTTAGACTGTCATCTTTTAATGCGTTCATAGTATTCATTCATGAAGTGTTTATCCTTTTTTGTTTTCATTTTTTTCGTTTATACTGCCGAAGCACAGGTTCCCGACCATATTTATGCTTCTAATATCAAGGCAGTAAAATTTAACGTATACGGTAACCCGCTGGCTTACCCGGTCTGGACGCTCAATAGTGCCGACCGTATGGAACTGAACTTTGACGATATAGACGGAAACGTAAGGAATTATTCCTATACCTACCAGTTATGCAATGCAGACTGGTCGCCTGCTATGTTAAGTCAGTTTGATTATATGAGTGGTTTCTCACAGGTTCGGTTAACAAACTATAAGATCTCTTCCATTGCGTTGACTAAATACACGCACTACCAGGCGATACTGCCTGACAGAAGCTGCATGCCCACCCGCTCAGGAAATTATTTATTAAAAGTGTTTTCTGACGGAGACACATCCAAATTACTTTTTAGCAGGCGCTTACTGGTGGTGGTTCAAAATGTAGCCATCGCCGTACAGGTGCAACAACCATTCAACGGCCAATTTTTTAAAACGCACCAGAAGATTCAATTTAGTGTGAACACGAGTAAATTGAACCTGGTAAACGCTATGCAACAGGTAAGTGTCTGTATTCTGCAAAACAATCGTTGGGATAACTACCTGCGAAATATACGTCCCACCTTTATTAAACCCGGTTCTCTGGAATACAATACCGAAAATGACTGCATCATTCCAGGTGGCCGGGAGTGGCGCTGGTTAGATCTGCGAAGTTTTCGCTTGCAAAGCGACAGGGTTGAAAAAGCGGACTATGATAAAAGCGGTACACAGGTTTATATAAGGCCAGACCTTGACCGTTCACAGCAGCGGTTCGTGTATTACAGAGACAATAATGGCATGTTTTACAACGACGTAACAGAAAGCATCAATCCGCTATGGCAGGCTGACTTTGCCACTGTTCATTTCCGCTACGTACCGCCGGGCAAAGCGGCCATTGCTGGCAAGAATGTTTACTTGTTTGGAGAGTTAAGCAACTATGGCCAGGCAGAACAGGCGATGATGCGTTTTAATGACCAGGAAGGATGGTATGAGGCTTCGCTTTTCCTTAAGCAAGGCTATTATGATTACAGTTATATCACAAAGAATTCAAACAATACCAATCCATCTTTTGAATTTACTGAAGGTAATTTTTGGGATACCGAAAATAACTACACCATCCTGGTATATTACCGTGCTTTAGGAGGACGATCAGATGAGCTCATCGGCTTCACCAGAATCAATTCGCTGGTCGGAAGGCAGGGCATTGGGTTCTAACCCAGGGGTAAGGGATAAACTTATTTTTTTCAAAATGCAAATTACCTATATTTGCCGCGGCAAGTCTTATACGACCAGCTCCTGCTGAACCCCCCAGGGTCGGAAGGCAGCAAGGGTAAGCGGTTGTAGCGGTGCGATATAAGTAACTTGCCATTTTTTTTCCCTCTCATTAAATCTCCCCATATGAAGTTTTTTATTGATACTGCCAACCTTGACCAAATCAAGGAAGCAAACGAACTTGGTATTTTGGACGGCGTAACCACCAATCCTTCCCTGATGGCCAAAGAAGGCATTAAAGGTGAACAGGCTGTTATCGATCATTATAAAGCTATTTGCGCAATTGTAGAAGGTGATATCAGTGCAGAAGTTCTTTCCACAGACTTTGCAACCATTGTTGAAGAAGGTAAAAAGCTGGCTGCAATTCACCCTAATATCATCGTTAAGGTGCCCATGATCAAAGACGGTATAAAAGCCATCAAATGGTTTACTGATAATGGCATTAAAACCAACTGTACCCTGGTTTTTTCCGCCGGGCAGGCGATACTAGCCGCAAAGGCAGGCGCGGCTTATGTTTCACCTTTTATTGGGCGTATTGATGATACCGGATGGGATGGAGTGGAACTCATTGCACAGATCTCTAATATTTTTACCATCCAGGGATTTACAACTGAAATTTTAGCGGCGTCTATCCGGTCATCGTTGCATATTGTACGCTGTGCAGAAGCCGGTGCCGATGTTTGTACCTGCCCTTTGGAATCTATTCTTGGATTACTGAAGCATCCACTTACTGATATTGGACTGGCCAAATTTCTTGAAGACGGAAAGAAGCTGGAATCTGTAGTGGCTTAAATCAAACGGTGAAATTCTATGTTTTAGCTACAAACTGCCAGGTTTTTAAGACCTGACAGGTTTTTGTTTTTATCGACTCAGCTCTTTCGTTTTTGTTTCCCCTGTTTCTCTATTTCCCTGAGCACTTCTTCAGAAGTTTTTAGCTTCTCGTTGTCTTCTTTTTTCTTGATATAAATGGTAATTGATTTGCTTACAGCTGAATCTGACAACAACGTTGCCGAGACAGTTACTTTGTCTTCCTTACAATTCTTGTCAATTAATAAACTGTTGCCTTCAAATCGTCCATTAGAAGTAGAAAATTTCAGGTGTTTCGTAGTGAGTGGCAACCAGGTTCCGTTAGAAAATTTTCCATCTACATTGATGTAATTATAAGTGCCTTTTTTAAGACTGTCTGTATACAAATTAAAAAAAATGTTATCTATTTTCTGAGCTTGCAGGTGGAAGCAAGAAATCGTCAGCATTAAGATGAACGTAGTAAGTAAAGATGGCTTCAAAGAGTAAATTTAGTTCAAGACGACAAGTTCCTTTTAAAAGTACGTCAGTTGTGGCGCAATTGGCAAACTTTAACAGCTTTAATTTACATTGATGCGATGTTATTGAAACCGGTAATCGAAACGGGTGACTTCATCTCGAGCACAATGAGGAACAGCAAGAATGACGAGTGCTCATCAGGTAAATCGTTTTAATAGCTGCTTAGCCAGGCGATCAAATATAAAATTTTGTGCAAATGTCAGATCACCGTACTTTTGCGCTTCATATGATTACTCTTACACACCTGCATCATTCATTTCTATTACCCTGGGGGTAAGTTGGTGCTTTGTTTATTGTATGTAACATGGCAGGCTTACCGAAAGTAAGCCTTTAGTTTTTTAACGAATGCCAGTGAAGATGGGGGACGTGCAAAATTTATCATTAAAACAATAATTGCCGGTGGCGGCTGAAATTATGAAGCTTAAAATTGCTATTCAGAAATCAGGACGGTTGCATGAGGGCTCAGTAAGTCTCTTGAAAGAATGCGGCATCGATATTTCAAACGGGGTAAACAAGTTAAGAACTGAAGCGTCGAATTTTCCATTGGAAGTGTTTTTTCTCCGTGATGATGATATTCCACAATATGTAGAGGATGCAGTAGCCGATATCGGCATAGTAGGCGAAAATGTCGTGCTGGAAAAAAGCAAAAAAGTTGAGATCGTAGAGCGGCTGGGCTATGGAAAATGTCGTTTATCAATTGCTGTGGGACGCAATGAAAAGTACGAAGGCCTTGCTTATATGCACGGAAAAAAAATTGCGACCAGTTATCCTGTACTGGTAAAAAATTTTCTTGAAAAAAATAGCGTATCGGCAGAAATTCACGAGATAAGCGGTTCAGTGGAAATCGCCCCTGGTATTGGATTGGCAGATGCCATCTGCGATCTTGTAAGCAGCGGTTCAACCCTTTTTATGAATGGCTTAAAAGAGGTGGAAACCATTCTCCAGTCCCAGGCCGTATTAATACGGAATGAGCGGTTGAGCGATCAACAATTGCAACTGTTGAATAAATTGTTGTTTCGCATACAGGCTGTTAAGAAGGCGAAGAATAACAAGTATGTTTTGTTGAATGCACCCAATGAAAACCTGGATGAAATCATCAGTTTGTTACCTGGAATGAAAAGTCCGTCGGTATTGCCATTGGCAGAAGCAGGTTGGAGCAGTGTTCACAGCGTTCTAAATGAAAATGATTTTTGGGACATTATTGAGAAACTGAAAGAAGCCGGTGCCCAGGGTATATTGGTGATCCCTATCGAAAAGATGATTATCTGATCTTAGTAGAAATAGTTAAATAACGGTCTGTTGATATTCGAATTAAGGGTAATAAGAAATGACTAAAGAACTGGATTGCAATAATGTGCAGGAAGATGACAGCAACTTTGCAGGTGGTTGTAACGAACAGATTGTTGAATACAACCCTTCGATGCTTGATGAGATGCTGCGTCTGTTTTTTAATACTGTACACACCATCAACGCCAGGGATTACAACAAAGCACAATTAGAAAACTGGGCTCCAGAAGTCATTGACAAAAAAAAATGGGAAGATCGTTTAACCAACAACGTTTGCCTGGTCTTTTATTGTGAAAACAGGATTGTTGGTTTTGGAGAGTTATCTGAAGAGGGTGGTATTGATACCCTGTTTGTACATAAAAACTTCCAGGGAAAAAGAATTGCCAGCAGGTTACTGGAAGAATTAACCGGTTATGCTCAACACCATGAATTTAAGTTGCTTACAACCGAAGCCAGCATCACTGCAAAGCCTTTCTTTGAACAACATGGTTTCAAGGTGGTTGAAGTACAAGAAAATCATTACCAAGAGATCGTATTTATCAATTACAAAATGAGAAAAAACATAACATAAGCGTTGATGCAGGTAATAAAATATCCCGAAAGATTAGAATGGAAAAAGATATGTAAGCGACCTGCTCTCGACATTTATTCTTTAGAAGTTACCGTTGCCAATGTATTAAGAGAAATTAAGGAGAACAGTGATGATGCGGTGAAACGGTTTACCCTGATGTTTGACAAGGTTTCCATAGACAGCATAGAGGTTTCTCTCGAGGATATAAAACAGTCGGGTGAATTGCTGTCAGTTGAATTGAAGCAGGCTATTAACCAAGCCAAACTAAATATTGAAAAGTTTCACTCGCGCCAGTTATACGAGGCGGAAGTAACGGAAACAATGCCCGGAGTCAAATGCTGGAGGAAGTGCGTACCGATAGAAAAAGTGGGATTGTATATTCCTGGCGGAACAGCGCCCCTTTTTTCTACTTTGCTGATGTTGGCTATTCCGGCGAGGCTGGCAGGATGTAAAGAAATCATACTTTGTTCACCTCCGAATAAAGAGAAGAAATTGCACCCGGCCATTTTGTTTGCCGCGCAACTGACCGGTGTTACCCGGATATTTAAAGTGGGTGGTGCACAGGCGATAGGTGCCATGGCTTTTGGCACAATATCTATTCCCCAGGTTTATAAAATATTTGGTCCGGGAAACCAGTACGTAACCTGTGCCAAACAACTGGTTCAGAAAGCCGGCGTTGCCATTGATATGCCAGCCGGCCCCAGCGAAGTAGCTATTTACGCAGATGAGACGGCCAACCCGGCTTTCGTTGCTGCAGATCTTTTAAGCCAGGCAGAACATGGAGTTGACAGCCAGGTAATACTCGTCAGCAATTCTTTTACTCTTATCGAAGAGGTGAAGACGCAGGTTTACAGGCAGCTGGAAGACCTACCCCGCAGGCAGCTTGCAGAAAAGGCGCTGGAGAATAGTAAAATGATATTGGTTAATACAGATAAGGAAGCAATTGAACTGTTAAATGAATATGCCCCCGAACACCTCATTTTGTCTTGCCATAATCCGGAGCAACTGGCTGAAAATATAGTAAACGCAGGTTCTGTTTTCCTCGGTCATTATTCCCCAGAAAGTGTTGGTGATTACGCCAGTGGCACTAATCATACACTTCCAACAAATGGTTATGCCCGGGCGTATAGTGGGGTAAGTGTTGACAGCTTCATCAAAAAGATCACTTTTCAGCAATTAACTAAAGAAGGACTGGTGAATATAGGGCCCACCGTAGAATTAATGGCTGAGGCTGAAGGTTTGGTTGGTCACAAGAACGCAATTAGTTTGCGTTTGAAAGAGATCGGCCAATAATCCTCAGGCGGCAATTTTATGACGGGTCTTCCTTTCGTTCATGGGTGATTATTGACGACTAAAGCCTGGCACATGTTCATTTACCGCTTTCAAAATAGCATCATCTATCATGTTTATCCTGGATAATCTATTAAGAGAAAATATAAAAAAGCTGGTGCCTTACTCCTCAGCAAGAGATGAGTTTAAAGGTGAAGCAAATGTATTTCTTGATGCCAACGAAAATAGCATGGGTTCGCCATTATTGAAATGGTACAACAGGTATCCTGATCCTATGCAATGGAAAGTTAAAGAGAAACTCAGCCTGATCAAAGGTGTTCCATCTACCAACCTCTTTCTTGGAAATGGGAGTGACGAGTGCATCGACGTTCTCTACAGAATTTGCTGCGAACCAGGCCTGGATAATGTAATAATTGTACCACCTACTTATGGCATGTACGAAGTAAGTGCACATATTAATGACGTTAACGTTAAAAAAGTGCCCCTTACTAAAGATTTCCAGTTGAACCTGCAGGGCGTGCAGGATGCTGTAGATGACCATACTAAAATTATTTTTTTATGTTCACCGAATAATCCAACTGGAAATTCAATAAACAGGGAGGATGTAGAGATACTGTTAAATAATTACTTTGGATTGATTGTGATTGATGAAGCCTATATCAATTTTTCAAAACACCGGTCTTTTATCCAGGAACTGGATGAATACCCCCAGCTTGTAATTTTACAGACTCTTTCCAAAGCCTGGGGGCTTGCAGCATTGCGGGTTGGAATGGCTTTTGCTTCTGAAGATCTGGTAAGGGTAATGAATAAAGTGAAACCTCCCTATAATATTAGCCAGGCTTCGCAGGAACTGGTGCTAAAGGCACTTGATGAGGTAAGCCAGGTAAACGAGATGATCACCGAAATTGTAAAGGAACGGGATCTGCTTGTTCAACAGTTGAAAAATAGTGCGGTAGTCGAAAATATATTCCAGAGTGATGCCAACTTTCTACTTGTTAAAGTAACCGACCCGGCTAGCATCTATAAATATCTTCTTGCTGAAGGTATCGTGGTAAGGGATAGAAGTAAGGTGGAAGGCTGTGAAGGTTGCCTGCGAATCACTATTGGAACAGTAAATGAAAATGTTGCACTGGTAAATGCTCTTCAAAGATTTGCCGGAAATTATATCGCTTAATAACGTCATTATATCATGAAAAAAATAATCTTTTTATCATTGTGTCTTTTGATGATTCTTTCGCTTTTCGCCGTCGTCAAAACAAAAGCGCAAACCGCCGAGTCTTCGCCGCAAACGCCCGTCGTCAAAAAAGAATTTCCAAATCTCTTTCGCC
>JBBJOD010000521.1:0-3882 GCA_037721715.1 Chitinophagaceae bacterium
ATCCTTCATCACCAGGTCTGCAAAACCATACCTGGCAGAGAGCCGTTCCAGTGGTATAATCGGCGTCATGCCCTCTCCCAGTGAGATAATATTTTTTCGTTCCAGCATGGGCAACATCTCAAAATAGCGCCACATATTATTTTCACGAAAAAACAGGTCTTCCTTCAAGAATCCTCGAATATAAGCGTAGTGAACAAGTAGCGGCTGGTTACAGCAAGTAGCATAAGTATTTAAAGAAGACAGCGCGTATTCTCTTTTACATCGCGAACATTCAAGATGGGCCGCGTAAGAAAGTGGTTTTGATAAGGCGATCATTAAATAAAATTACAATTCTGCTATAACCAAACATATAGAATTCGATTATAGCCCATAACTATTGGTTATGGAACATTTTCGAAAACCTGATAAACGCCTTATTCAAACCGTCATTATCTGAACCCTGCCTCTGTATAAAATAGAACTCGCGTTCTATCTGCATTTTTTCAATTTTCACAGAAACAAGTTCTCCATCGTGTAATTCACGTAATACGGAACGTTTAGGAAGGAAGCCAAGGCAATAGTCTTCACGCAGAAAGTTTTTAAGCGCCTCTGTACCAGCCAGGCGAACACCCACTTTAAGTTCAGATAATTTTACACCATGTTTCTTTAACATATACTTCAAAGCTTCTAGTGTTCCTGAACCCTGCTCTCTCAAAGCAATCGGGTAGTTTCGCAGGTCCTGGATAGTCAGGCTGGCCTTCCTGGCTATGGCACTCTTCGCAGAACAAACAGCAACCACTTCGTCAGTCATAAAGGGCTGATACAGGATAGTTGAAATTTTGTTTTTCCCTTCCACAATGCCTACATCAATATCCTGCTCCAGCAGCGCCTTCACTATAGTATCGGTGTTGCGGTTTAATAAACTGATCTTTACCTCTGGGTACTTTTGGTGAAAGCCAGACAATATTTTTGGAAGGATGTAGAGGGCAACCGTGGTACTTGCGCCTAGTTTTAACTGCCCCTTGGCCTGGAACTGGTCTTTCAGGGTACTTAGTTCAAATTCAAGCTGTTTTTGTATTTTACCTGCTTCCCTCAAATGGTTAAATAAAATGTCACCCGCCGTACTAAGTTTGATGCTGCCACCTTTTCTTTCAAACAAAGTACTTTTATAGTATTCCTCCAATGCCTTGATGTGCTTACTGATTGCAGGCTGACTAATGAACAATACCTGGCTTGCTTTCGAAAAGCTCAGGTTATTGGCCACTTCAATAAATACCTGGTGACGGATAGAAAGCATCTCTTTAATTTAATTCATAACTACCATTCTGCCGTTTACCGAATAAAAGAACACCGGCAACTTACCAGGGTTTGGTATATTTTCGCATCTAATTAACCATATGAAGGTAAGCGGATTCTCCTATGTACGAAATGGTATTCATTTCGATTACCCGTTTCTCGAAGCCATCCAGTCGGTTCTTCCTCTCTGTGACGAATTTTTTGCTGTTGTCGGTGACTCTACAGATGGAACACGTGAAGCGATTCTTTCACTGAATAACCCTACCATAAAAATTATAGACACCTTATGGGATGAAAATTCGAGAACTGGCGGATACATCTTTTCGCAACAGGCTAATATCGGCCTGGACCATTGCACTGGAGACTGGTGCTTTCACATCCAGGCCGACGAAGTGGTGCATGAAAAAGATATCTCTTTGATCAAGGAAGCAATGGCCGCCTACCATCATCAACAAGAGGTGGAAGGGCTGCTTTTTCGTTTCATTAATTTTTTCGGCGATTATACACATATTGCTCCCAGCCGCCGATACCATAATAAAGAGATCCGAATTGTCAGGAATAGCAAACACATTCGGTCTTACCTGGATTCGCAAGGCTTCCGCCATTTTAACAATCCGGAGAACTACCTGGCTGAAAAAGGCAGAAAGTTGAATGTAAAGCAAATCGAGGCAGCAGTTTATCATTACAGTTTCGTGAAACATCCAAGGATTCAAACAAATAAAAGGATAGAATTCGGCAAACGCTGGCATTCTGACGAGGAGGTATATAGGCAAAACAAAGCCATCATTAAAGAATTTGACTACACCAGCCAGATAGACGTACTGGAAAAATTCACCGGTACCCATCCTTCGGTGATGGATAATCGCGTGACTAATATTAACTGGCAATTTTTGTATGATGCTTCAAAAAGCAACATGACTTTTATCGAAAAACTACTGTACCTGGTTGAAAGGATTACCGGCAAAAGACTTTTTTCTTATAATAATTATAAAAAAATATAAGATCCGGACAAAGAAGCAGGCACATCATCAAATTAATTTGAATAAAGCTAATTGTCCCCTGAATAATTATCTTTGCCCGATTGAACTAAAATTGCATGGAATTAAACTTTAATACTGACAAGCAGCATACGTTAGGTTCGGAATCAAGCATATCCGGTACAGGCCTCCATACCGGGGAATTGGTAGATATGACATTAATACCAGCCAGCCCTGGCTTTGGATTTCAATTTCAAAGACTCGACCTTCCAAATCAACCTTTTATCAAAGCGGATTGCGATCTGGTAACTGATACCGCCCGTGGTACCACCCTGGAAGACAAAGGCTCAAGAGTCAGCACTATTGAACATTTACTGGCTGCGCTGGTTGGCATGCGGATAGATAATGCATTGATCACTTTGAATGGTCCTGAAATACCTATCATGGATGGCAGCTCACAGCCTTTTGTTGAATTGATAGAAGAAGCCGGAATAATAGAGCAGGACGCGGTAAAGACCTGGTATCATATTGATGAGAACATACAATATTATAATGAAGAAAAGCGCGTAGAGATGGTAGCCATGCCGTCTAATGATTATAAAATCACGACGCTTATAGATTTTGACTCTGCCGTGGTGGGCACCCAGCATGCCGTTTTACAAAGCCTGAAAGATTTTAAAACAGAAATCGCGCCGTGTCGTACCTTTTGCTTTTTACATGAGCTTGAAATGCTGATCGACAACAATCTCATTAAAGGCGGTGATATCAATAACGCGATAGTAGTTGTTGACAAGGCAGTTACAAAGGAAGAGATGAACCGACTGGCCAAGGTGTTCAAAAGAGATAAAATGGAAGTAAAAAGCGAAGGCTACCTGAATAACCTTGAGCTGCGCTTCCAAAACGAACCAGCCCGCCACAAATTGCTAGATATCGTCGGTGACCTGGCACTAATCGGTTATCCTATAAAGGCAAGGATCATTGCAAACCGGCCTGGCCACAGTACCAATATTGCTTTTGCCAAACAGATCAAACAGCACATCAAGAAACACAAACAGGTCAAAAACGTTCCTTTCTACGATCCAAACAAAGAACCCGTTTATAATACCCAGCAGATAGAAAGCACCTTACCTCACCGCTATCCCTTCCTGCTAGTAGACAAGATCATAGAATTAACTGACACCTACATTGTAGGTATTAAGAATGTTACTTTCAACGAACAATTCTTTGTAGGCCACTTTCCTGGCAATCCTGTTATGCCCGGTGTATTACAGATTGAGGCGCTCGCTCAAACCGGGGGCATACTAGCAATTAACGCTTTGATGGAAAAAGGGCAGTATGATACTTACTTTCTAAAAATTGACAACTGCAAGTTTAAAAGAATGGTAGTGCCCGGCGATACCATGTTATTGCGCATGGAACTTTCGGCACCCATACGCAGGGGGATCTGCGAAATGAAAGGAACCGTTTACGTTGGTAATAAAATTTGTACCGAAGCGAACCTGGTGGCCCAACTTGTGAAAAGGCGTTGATAGCCTACAGGCACTTATCCAAAGCCATACCTTTAGTATAAGATTAACTTAGCTCAAAACATAACACTGCTGAAGCAGCGTTACCTTAAAGAATGTTGAAG
>JBBJOD010000056.1:0-14226 GCA_037721715.1 Chitinophagaceae bacterium
CAGTAAAACGTTAGATCCGGATGATGCATTTGCTTTTGCGCTTCCTGCCGGTATTGTTGACAATCCACAGACAATCGACAGGGAAAATACCATCATATGTGGTAAACCCGGTACTGGAGTTAAATTGCCGGACGGCTCCTCAATAGTATGGGAAGGGATGACCAATGAACCCATGCAGGCCAACACTCTATACGCTTTGCGGTTTGCTGTAACCGGGCCGGATGGCAAACCTGCCGAGCTCGAAAACTATTTAGGTATGAGAGGACATGCTGCCATAGTACGAAATGATGGAAACGTATACATGCATCTTCACCCTGTTGGTACCTTTTCGATGGCAGCAGAGGCCAACCTTGTTAAAAGAATTGCTGAACCAGCAGGGATGTACATTTTCCAGGAAGCTAAAAAGTACCGGGACAGTATTGACAATTTTATAAGGCTATTATCAAGCTTAAGTAACCGGAAAAGAGACAGTATCTTAATGCAATCGGCAGGTATGCAGGAAATGAAAGGCTCCATGGACGGAATGTTACATGATAACATCGTCGAGTTTCCTTATTCGTTTCCATCTCCAGGTCAGTACCGTATATGGGTACAGTTTCGAAAAAATGGACAAATTTTTACCGGAGCTTTTGACAAAATCGTAGTCTAGTTAATTAATTAATTGCTGGCATGACAATTAATTCACAGATGAGATATAATGTAGTGTAAATTTTACCCTATTTTTAATAAACAACTACAACTTTCAGCGGCATATGATTTATAATCTCACGAAGCTGTTTCATAATTTGAATCAAGCGATAAACAAAAGTCAAAATGGGAACTAAATGAAGAGGAGCGTGATGATCTTTTTAAGTATAATATTACAAATAACATAGATGTTACCTATAAAATCGGTGTATTATTCGCTAAAACTATGATATTCGGATATTTGGGCTTAATTTTGCATCATATTCTTTATCGAATTTCAAATTAACGCAATTTTTGTATTATTTGGAACAATCTACGTCTCAGAACGTTATTTATTACCAAATTAGAAAGGCATGAGGCAACTTAAAATTGCTACACAAATCACCAATCGCGATTCCCAGGCGGTTGAGAAGTACTTGCAGGAGATCTCAAAAATTTCAATGATCACCCCGGAAGAGGAAACAGTTTTAGCACAGCGCATCAAAATGGGCGACCAGAGAGCATTGGACAAATTGGTGCAAGCCAATTTACGGTTCGTGGTTTCTGTGGCGAAACAGTACCAGCACCAGGGATTATCTTTGAGCGATCTTATTAATGAGGGAAATCTTGGCCTGATCAAAGCGGCACAACGCTTTGATGAAACAAAAGGATTTAAATTTATTTCTTATGCTGTTTGGTGGATTCGTCAGTCCATACTGCAGGCATTGGCTGAACAGGGTCGCCTCGTACGTTTGCCACAAAACAAGATTGGCACCTACAATAAAGCTAATAAAGCCTACATGGCTTTTGAGCAGGAACATGAAAGAGAGCCATCGACTGAAGAACTGGCAGAGATTTTGGAGATGAGTGAAACTGAAATAAATAATATATTTCAAAGTAACACACGACACAGTTCATTAGATGCTCCTGTTCATGAGGCAGAAGATGTGGCTATGGGCGATTTGCTAGAGGGCGGTGATGAAACAGATGAGGACGTTATGCAGGATTCATTGCGAAATGAGATTCGAAGGGTACTTAAGTCATTATCTCCCCGGGAAGCGGAAATAGTAAATGCCTATTTTGGGCTGGATGGCGAAAACGGTGTAACGATCGAACAAATCGGACAAAAATACGACCTTACCAAAGAACGTATTCGCCAAATCAAAGAAAGGGCCATCAAACGTTTGCAAAAGGCGCGATATAGCAACGCGTTGAAAGCTTACCTTGGTTAATATGAATGATTTTTTAAAAACTGCCGGTGTTTAAATTCACCGGCTTTTTTATGCTATTTATTAGCTGGTTAATTATGGCTCAGGCAGGTCGAAATTTTACACACAGAATTGTTTTAACTAAGTGAGTTTATCTTTGTTTAGTAAAGAAAGAATTTGAAATGACCGATATAATCTCCGGAACATGAAACTAATTATTACCTGCATTGTTTCGCTTGTTTTCATTAGTTGTGAAAAATCTATCGATTTCGAACTTGACGAGTTAGAACCAAAAATTGTGGTGGATGCCAGTATCGAAAACGGCCTGGCCCCAAGGGTAATACTTTCCAAGAGCTTTAACTATTTTAGCGAGATCACACCCCAGCTTTTGTTGGGTTCTTTCATTCATGGAGCAGACGTAACTATTTCAAACGGCACTAAAACACATAAACTGAAAGAAGATTCAATCAATCTGGCACCTGGTGCGGCCATTTATTTTTATTCGGTAGATTCAGCCAATGTTGCCACCTCTTTTGTAGGGGAGATGAATAAATCTTATCTACTTACTATTAAAGTAGCAAACAGGGAGTATTCTGCAAGCACCACGATTCCTGCCCTTACAAAGAAACTTGATTCGTTATGGTGGAAACCATCACCTGGTAATCCTGATACTACCAAAGTGAGTGTGATAACACGGATAACAGATCCACCCGGCCTTGGTAATTATATCAGGTATTTTACGAGCACTGGTAAAGGACCTTTTTTGCCTGGTCTAAATTCTGTGTTCGACGACCAGATAATAGATGGTTCCAGGTACGATGCAGAAGTGGAGAGAGGAGTGGACAGGAATGAAAAAATCGATTTTGAAAATTATTCTTTTTTTAATCGGGGTGATACGGTCACTGTCAAGTTTTGCAACATTGACAAGGCAACCTTTGATTTTTGGCGAACAATGGAATATAGTTATTCAAGTATAGGCAACCCTTTTTCGTCTCCCACCAAAGTATTAGGGAATTTGCAGGGTGGGGCGCTTGGTTATTTCGGAGGTTACGCGGTACAATATAAGTCGCTTATTATTCCCAGGTAATTTCGAAACTTAATGTTATTAAAGTGCTATAGGAGCCTATTTTACGCTGCAGATACCACGATTCTTTATAAAGCGAAAAGGGCAGAAGCTGTAAACATGGTAGCAGTATTTTTGTTATTATTAAGCAAGAGTGATCGATCTCTAAAAATTTAATGGGATAAGTTAATGCTTGCTGGTAATTTTGCAGGCATTCTAAAAAAACGGTTATATGAATGAGACTTCAGAAAAGGTTCCCTGTTTGATTATAGGTTCTGGCCCGGCAGGTTATACAGCGGCTATTTATGCAGCGAGGGCAAATATTAGACCTCTTCTTTACCAGGGAATACAGCCAGGGGGCCAATTGACTATTACTACGGAAGTAGAAAATTTTCCTGGCTATCCGGATGGCATACAGGGTCCGGAAATGATGGTGGATTTTGAAAGACAAGCTACGAGGATGGGTAGTGATGTTCGTTTCGGGTTGGCAACCAGGGTAGATTTTTCGCATCCGCCGTTTAAGGTCTGGATAGACGACGAAAAATTAATTGAAGCGGATTCAGTAATAATTGCCACCGGTGCGGCCGCCAAATGGTTAGGGATTGAAAGCGAGCAGCGTCTAAATGGTTTTGGTGTGAGTGCATGTGCCGTTTGTGATGGGTTCTTTTTTAAAGGGAAAGAAGTAGCCATCGTTGGTGCAGGTGATACAGCTGCAGAAGAGGCACTTTATCTCAGTAAATTATGCACCACGGTACACATGTTCATTCGTAAGAGTGAAATGAAAGCTTCCAAGGTGATGCAGGAGCGGGTAAAGAAAACTGCCAATATAAAAATGTACATGAATACGCAAACCGAAGAAATACTCGGAGACACCAGGGTAGATTCTGTGCGGGTTGTTAATACTATTACGGGCGAAAAACAGGTTATTCCCATAAATGGATTTTTTGTTGCCATCGGTCATGAACCGAATTCAGGAATATTCAAAGCTTGGCTTGATATGGATGATGCCGGTTATATAAAAACAGTTCCTGGTACATCCCGAACGAATATTGAAGGTGTTTTCGCAAGTGGAGATGTGCAGGATAAAATATATCGCCAGGCTGTAACTGCCGCAGGCAGTGGATGTATAGCTGCCCTGGATGCCGAGCGTTATCTGTCGGAGAAAGGCGTGGTCTAGATTACTTGGGTTGCCGCGTAGAGGAAGAACCAAAGCCGTTTTTGAACAAACCCTGGATTGAGCTCCTTGATCTTGGATAATTTGGAACCGGCCTTTAAAGGTCAATAAATAAACACCCATGCTTAGTGTACAACTATTGAATCTTACCTTTCACGCGTTTCATGGGGTCTATGAAGGGGAAGGCCTTGTAGGAAACAATTACCAGGTAGACCTTACCGTAATGTACGATGAAAAAAACGTTCAGATGCATAACCCGGCAAGCGTGATCAACTACGAAAAACTTTTCGAGATCGTAAAGAAAAGAATGGCAATACCCAGCCCATTACTTGAAGAGGTAGCCGAAACCGTTATACTAAAGATCAGGCACCAATACCCCATAGCCAGGCAGATCTCATTGTCCATTTTTAAATTGCAACCACCCATTGAAGGTTTCCAGGGTAAAATAGGGGTAACCTTACTAAAAACCTTTGAAGATTAAAAAGATTATACCAGCATTTTTTCTCGTTGCTTTCCTGGCATTTGCATTAGAAGGCATACCCCAGGATATTACTGCTTTATTGATGGAGGCTAAACGGCTGGAGCAATCAAAAAAAGAAAATGATGCTTTTAAAAAGTACCTTGAAGTGTTGGTGTTGCAGCCCGGGAACATGGTGGCACTCTGTAAGGCGAGTGAATTATGCAGTATGATCGGCAACAGGCAAATCCAGAAAAGTTCAAAGTTAGATTACTTCAACGCTGCCCGTGGTTATGCAGCTTCGGCATTAAAAATTAATTCTAATTTCCCGGAAGCAAATTTTGTAATGTCATTGGCTATGGGTAGACTGGCCCTTGTTCTGAATGGAAAAGAAAAAATTCTGGCCGTCAACGATATAAAGAAGTATGCTGAAAAAGTTGTCCGCATAGATCCGTCAAATTTTAAAGCCTTTCATGTTTTAGGGAAATGGCATTATGAAATAAGTAGTTTAAGCAGTATTACAAAAATGGGAGCGAAAATTATATTTGGAGGCTTGCCACCTTCCTCTTTTAGCGAATCCATCAAATTCTATGAGAAAAGCCGGGCGTTAAATCCGGATTTCGCATTGAATTACCTGGAAGTGGCCAAAGCATATCATAAAAATGACCAGGATAAAAGGGCAATTAAAATATTGCGAAAATTGCAAACTATACCGGAGAAAAATTCAGACGACCCTTTGATACAGCAGGAAGGAAAGCAGCTGCTGAAAGAACTACGTGGCACATAGCTGGAACAGGCGTTTAATTAAGCTGTTTAATCTACCATGTAAATATTTTTTCACCCTGTTTAAATCACTTTTTTCTTCCATCTACCGCTGCGCATGTATAACCAAGACATCAGGAAGATAAGGGTCCAGTAAACCCATTCAGACATCCAGCCTACTACAATTGACAGCTGCAATACTTCAAGAACAACATATACGTACAGGATATAAAAGAAAATGGTGATCACTTCTATGGCAAGGTTTATATGTGAATTACCTGTACCTGTAACGGCATTTAACCAAACGCCTGAAAACGACATAACTACCAGGGCAGAAGAAACGACTCTTGCCACGGGTATGGCTTCTGCCAGGAAACTCTCATCCTGGCCGAAGACAGACAGGAACAATCCTGGCATGCTGTTCAACATGATGCAGAAAAGTACGCCGGTACCGGTACTTAGCAAAACGATCTTTTTGATTAGCTCAGGCACTTTGTCTTTCATTCCCTGCCCGATAATATTACTGACCATACTATTGGTGGTAGCTCCAAAAGCCCAGGTTGAGATACCAAATAATCCAAATATGTTACGCATGGTGTTTGAAATTGCCAACGCTCGTGTTCCGTGGTGCTCTACCAGTATATAAAAAAATTGCCAGCTGATGATACTTACGGCATATTGAAAGATAAGAGGCGAAGATTGCACCAGAATAAGTTTGACAATGGGTTTGTCTAAGCCGCGGTCTTTGAACAAGTTGAATCTCTTACTGATGCCACGGTTCCTGATCACTCCAAACACCACGATCATTCCAATAAATTCAGCAAGGATAGAAGCATAAGCGGCACCGTTAAAACCGATTAGCGGAAGCCCAAACTTTCCATAGATGAAGCCGTAATCAAAAAAAATATTTGCCAGCGTCTCAGCCAATGCTCCTGCCATCAGGTATTTACTTTGATTGGTTCCCACTAACAATGCATTGCGCATTTGGTAGACATAAAGAAAGGGCAATCCCCAGATACGAATGCGCAAAAATTCAACGGACTTGTTTTGAATGGATTCCGAGTTCATGGCAAGTTGTAATAGATAAGGCGCTACTGTGTAAATAATCAGTATACCCATCGCTGCAATCGCCAGTGAAATCCGAACGCCCTGGGCAAACAGTTTGCCGATCTCATCAACCCGGTTTTCACCTGCTCGTCTCGAAATCAGTGCCTGTAAACCGTTATTCAATCCAAGCCCGATTACAGAAAATATCAGGTAGGTAACACCGGTTATGCCTGCGATTGCCAGTGATTCTTCCCCGAGCCTTCCAAGGAAAATGCTATTTATAAAAAAATTTATTTGTGGCACAAAAATAGCAAAGCTGATCGGCAGTGCTATCCGTAAAATCTGGTTGTAAGTGATCTCGACCTGCAGACCTGTTGGAGGCAGTTTTTTTGACATGAGGTATGCAAACCTAAATAAATTAAAGTGAATGTCAAGCCAGGCCAACGATGAGAATCGGGATAAGTTAAAGGATGGAATATTTATATGTCAGGGGCCATTTCCGAGCACTTTGAGAATATTATAGTATTATTGCAACCAGTAAATTGAACATGAATAAACCTGATTTTGATATTGTTTCCGAAGACCTGGCTGTTGTTGATTGGTCGGATTGCCGCCTCGTAATGGAAGTAAACAGTCAGTACTTTCACTACGTGGTTATAAGCGGAACAAAATCTGTCATTGCATTAAAATATTACCACTTTACATCACACAACAACCTTGAATTAACGAACATCCTGGGAGAGATCATCAAAGAGGATATTGTATTAAAGGAAAGAATGAAGGATAGCGTAGTAATATACAATCATCCTGAAAACTGCCTCGTTCCTGACCAGTATTTTAATCCTGATTTCAATAAGGAAATGCTTGAGCTGGTGCATGGCGACATTAACAAGGGAACGATTCATAGTGAAAAAATACAGGGCTGGGACATATTTAATATTTTCAGACTTCCACAGGATTTGCACGAGTTTTTTCAGCATTATTTTCTCTGTGGCATGCCAAGGCATTTATATACTTTGTGGCTGGAATGCCATCGGGAGCCAGCCATCACTGCCCACGACAACGTATGCGTTTTATTTTACCCGAACGAGATTCTTGCTGTAGTATTAGCAGGCGGTCAGCTACAGGTGGTGCAAAGTTTTCCTTACAAAACAGCTGAAGACATCGCTTGGCACCTGCTGAATATTTATAAACGTTGTGGTCTTGATCAGTCAAAAACGCCTTTGGTAATTGGAGGTCTGATCAATCACAATTCGGCAATGCATGAAGAGTTGAAAAAGTATTTCCTTGATGTAAGGCCTTATCCATTACCTGAGGGATTAATCGTAACAGAACAGGTGAATTCTTTTCCTGGTCACTTCTTCTCACCACTTTTGAAACTCGCGTTATGCGTATCATAGGAGGAACTTTCGGAGGTAGAAGGATAAATCCTCCATCAAAAATGCCTTACACCCGTCCAACTACTGATATTGCCCGGGAAGGTCTTTTTAATATCCTGCAGAATAATTTCGACTTTCACGAAGTAAGTAGCCTTGACCTGTTTGGAGGTACTGGTACAATAAGTTTTGAGCTGGCATCCCGGGGAGTTACCGATCTTACTGTAGTCGAGAAAGATACTGCTATGTATGAGTTTATAAAAAAGACCGCTGCTGCGTTCCAGGTAGATTGCAACATCTTACGCATGGACGTGTTTAAATACCTGGAACAGTGCACAGATTCATTTGATTTTATTTTTGCAGGCCCTCCTTATGCACTGGCGACCATAGACAAGATTCCTGAACTGGTGACTGGTAAAAATTTGCTGAAAGTAAAAGGCTGGTTTGTGCTCGAGCATACTCCCCGGAACAGTTACGACGGCTATCCTCAATATGTTACACAAAGAAAATACGGTACCACTGTATTTTCTATCTTCATCAATAAGGACGAGTGATGGAACCGATATTTGTTACAGGTACCGGTACTGATGTAGGTAAAACAGTCGCGTCTATTTTAATTGCTCGTTCCCTGGGCGCTGATTACTGGAAACCTGTTCAGGCAGGTACCGGAGAGGATACAGATAGCCAGTTGGTTCAACGAATGTTGAGGGATACTAACAGCCTTGTACACCCGGAGACCTACCAGCTCAAATTGGCGGCTTCACCTCATATCGCTGCGAGGCAGGAAGGTATAAAAATTGATTTACAGAAGATCTTGTTGCAATACAATAAACAGTTAGGATCAAACGCTCAACTTATTATAGAAGGAGCTGGCGGTTTACTCGTCCCTTTAAATGAAAATGAGCAGGTGGCAGACCTCATTTTAAAGTTGAAAGCCAAAGTTGTATTAGTAAGCAGAAATTATCTTGGAAGTATTAATCATTCGCTGCTTACTGCTGCAGTATGCCGACAAAGAGGGTTGAATGTAGTTGGTTGGGTCTTTAACGATGAATTCATGCACTATCATGAAGAGATTGCTCACTGGAGCGGTTACCCGGTCATTGCAACGATTCCTAAACTAGCGGAGGTAACCCTGGAAATATTGCAACATCAGGTGTTATCATTGAAAAATGCATTCGTTAAGATGCTTGAACCATGAGCTCATGACAAAGAAGGAATTAAGAGTATTATATAAGGAAAAGAGAAAACAGCTTTCCGCAAAGGATATAATGCGCCTTGATGACCTGTTGCTTATTCAATTTCAGCAATGGCCATTAAGTGATATCCGGGTAGTGTTGACCTACTGGCCAATGAGCAGGCATGCAGAGATCGACACACAACTCATGATCGATTATCTTTCATTTCGGATTCCGGATCTTCAGACAGCTCTACCGGTGTTAGACAATGAAAAAAAAATATTTAAGCCGGTAGTTGTTCTTGAAAACACGGAACTATTACAAAATGAATTCAGTATCTATGAACCACAGGGCGGGCAAGAACTTGCGCCTACAGACATCGACCTGGTATTTGTTCCTTTGCTGGCTTACAACATGCAGGGATTCAGAGTAGGATATGGAAAAGGTTTCTACGACAGGTTTCTTGCTTCGTGTCGGAATGACGTAATTAAGATAGGGTTTTCCTATTTCCCCCCGGAAGGGTGCATCGATGACATCAATGATTTTGATGTACCTTTAAACTTATGCATTACTCCGAATAAAACTTATGAATTTTAATTTTCCTTTACTAGGTACGGTGCGGATGCTTCTGTTCCCTGTTTCAATGATTTATTACGCGGGTATCTGGTGCAGGAATAGGTTGTATGATGTTAACTTACTCAAATCAGCTTCCTTTAATATACCCATAATTTGCGTTGGAAATCTTACAGTAGGCGGAACAGGCAAGTCGCCAATGGTAGAGTACCTGGTGAGGTTGTTAAAGGATGAGCTGGCTGTAGCAACATTGAGCCGTGGTTACAAACGCAAAACAAAAGGATACGCGTTGGCAAACGAGGGCAGTACAGCCCTGGAGATTGGCGATGAACCCATGCTTTTTCATATCAGGTTTCCAGATGTGGCAGTAACTGTTGGAGAAGAAAGACTGGAGGCCATTCCACAACTGCTGCATGACCGTCCGGGAACAAAAGTAATTATACTGGACGATGCTTTTCAGCACCGGGCCGTTATAGCAGGCTACAATATCCTGCTGGTAGATTATAACAACCTGTTTACACGTGACTGGTATCTGCCAACCGGTGACCTGCGCGACGAGAAAAAAAGTTACCAGCGTGCGCATGTGATCATTACCACCAAATGCAGAACTGATATGACTATTCTGAAAAAAAAAGAAATAGAGGCTGAGATAGCCCCCTTACCGAGCCAGCATCTTTTCTTTTCAACCATACGTTATGGTGTGCCATACCATATTGTTAGCCGTGAAGAGTATCGCGTTACTCAAAAAGTCGAGGTGCTTCTCGTCACCGGCATTGCCAACCCAGGGCAGTTGAAAAATTATTTAGACGAAAATGCGGCTACTTATCACCAGTTGTCTTTCAGTGACCACCAGATATTTACAATCGATGACCTTGAAGATATCATTAAAAGATTTGAAAGCATACAGGCAGTCACCAAGATCATCTTAACAACTGAAAAAGATGCGGTACGACTGATCAAATTTGAAAATGTTTTAAAAGACCTGCCCATGTATGTTATGCCGATTGAACATGAATTTTTATTCAACGATTCCAATCGATTCAATAAGCTGGTTCAAGATTTTATAAATAATTTTAATCCCTTGTAAAAGGTAATTATGTCAAAAAGAGACAATAAACAGAATAAAGGAAAACCTAACCTGGAAGGATCTTACAACGGTGTGCTGGACATAACAAGGTCAGGTATGGGTTACGTGGTTGTTGAGAACCTGGACGTTGATATACTCATCCGTCCAAACGATTTCAACACCGCTTTGCATGGAGATAAGGTACGTGTTAAAATACTAAGTGAGTCAGGGAAAAGTGGCCGTAAGCAGGGTGAAGTAATGGATATTATCGAGAGAAAGCAGATGGAGTTTATGGGGCGCTTAGACGTAGGCAAGACGTTCGCTTTTTTTATACCGGAAACAGAAAAGGCGATGCCCGATATTTATATACCTCTTGAGAAACTCAATAACGCGATTGACAAAGATAGGGTGGTTGTTAAAATAACCGAATGGGAAAAAAAGAAAAAACCCCAGGGCGAAGTGGTGCAGATCATGAAGGCCGGTGATGCGAATGAAATGGCTATGCAGGAATTAATTATGGGTAGTGGTTTTCCGCTGAAGTTCTCCGATGACGTCATTGAAGAATCAGAACGGTTGCCTGATATACTGCCGGAAGAAGAAATTCAAAAAAGAAAAGACTTTCGTGAAATCATGACCTTCACCATCGACCCGGTTGATGCAAAGGATTTTGATGACGCTGTCTCTTTTAAAGTGTTGAAAAATGGCAATTACGAAATTGGTGTGCACATTGCAGATGTCAGTTACTATGTTCAGCCCGATACAGAACTCGACAAGGCTGCTTATGAACGGGCTACTTCTGTCTACCTGCCAGACAGGGTTAATCCTATGCTGCCTGAACGCATTTCGAATGAGTTGTGTTCTCTTCGTCCCCATGAAGATAAATTCACATTCTCAGCTGTATTCCAGGTTACGCCCGAAGGCGACATCAAGAACCACTGGCTTGGCAGAACGGTGATACATTCCAATCACCGGTTTACTTACGAGGAAGTACAGGAAATTATAGAAAAAGAAGACGGTCTGCACAAGGAAGAAATTCTAATTTTCAACAGGCTTGCCCAACAGCTGCGCAGACAGCGTTTTGAAAAAGGAGCGATTAATTTTTCGTCTTCAGAGGTCAAATTTAAGCTGGATGCTGATGGCAAGCCCATTGGAATTATGATCAAGGAAAGTAAGGAAGCGCATCAGCTGATAGAGGAATTTATGTTGCTGGCAAACAGGATTGTTGCAGAAAGCGTTGCCAAAGTTAAGGTTAACAAAAAACCGGTTCCCATGCCTTACAGGGTGCACGATACGCCGGATGAAGAAAAGTTGCTGCCCTTTGTTGAGTTTGCAAAAAAATACGGACATACATTCGAAACTAAAACTCCTGAAGGCATCGCAGCTTCATTTAACCTGATGCTTGAGCAGGTAAGAGGAAAACCGGAACAACATGTACTGGAACAGTTGGGCATCCGTACCATGGCAAAAGCCGTATACACTTCAGAGAATATAGGGCATTATGGTCTGGGATTTCAACACTATACTCATTTTACCTCGCCTATCCGCAGGTACCCAGACATACTGGTACACCGCGTGCTGGAAGAAGTGCTTAACGCGAACATCCGGCCAGATAAAAAGATGGAAGAAAAGTGCAAACATTGCAGCGACAGGGAAAGAGCAGCCATGGAGACAGAAAGAGCGGCCAATAAATACAAACAGGTAGAATATATGCAGAACTACCTGGGTGATGAATTTGAAGGCGTCATCAGTGGTGTTTCATCCTTCGGTTTTTGGGTAGAGACACTCGAGCATAAATGTGAAGGCCTGGTAAGTATACATAGCTTGTTTGACTATGACGACTTTCAACACCTGGAAGCCGATTATTGCCTGGTGGGTAAAAGAAGTGGCAGGAGGTTCAGGATGGGCGACAAAATCCGCATCAAAGTAATATCTGCAAACCTGAGCAAGCGCCAGCTTGATTACGAATGGGTGTTAACCAGCGCTTTGGCGGACGAACATCAAAAGGAAAAGAAAAGTGAACCAGGAAGGGTTAAAAGCAACGGCAGGGGTAGGCCAAGGCCTTCAAAAAAGTAAGAGGTATTTGGGCGGTTACTTTTGTAATACACATTGATGGAATCTAACGACACCTATTAAATACTGAAAAGCGTTTTACCATCATGGAAGAACCGACCACTTTGAATGGCTACTTCATACTCATCGTTTTGGCTTTTTGATGATGATCCTCCAGTCCACTTTGAATATTGTATTTGGCGGCAAAATTTCCCCGGATAATGGCAAGTGATAAATTCATCAGGCTGTTTTGGTAAGCAAGGGGTTGTTGGTCGGGCACTACTGAAAACGTTTCAACAAACTGCACTATACCGGCATACACTTGAATGGTCTTGTTGAAAATTTCAATATGCAGGCTGTCACCCCAACGAATGTTTATCTTTTTAATTAAATGATCCGGTATGTTGGTCCATACATTTCCGTATGGCGGATCTAGTATTGGAATGTTGGCTGTGATCGTATTATTTTCAAGTAAAGATTCCTGGTAATCGAATAGAAGCGGTTTGTCTTTTAACAAGGGTCCAACCTGTGCAAAAGATATAATTTTTGAAGCCAGCCTGGCGGCTGTGTATGCGAAAACATCTCGTCCGTGAAAAGTATATGAAGTGCCGGAACCCGGTAAACGATTGTTATCTTCATTGATGATCCTTATCTCTTCAATGCCGAGTGATTTTGCAACCAGTGTAATCGTTCCATTATCCGGCGTCACAAAATAATGCTCACTCCTGGATTTTACTACAAGAGATTTCCGGTCACTGCCTACTCCCGGGTCTACCACCGACACAAATACAGAACCCCGGGGCCAGTAGCTGGCCGTCTGCTGTAGGCGGTAAGCGGCTTCCCAAATATTATACGCTGGAATTTCATGTGTGATGTCGAACAATTTCAATTGCGGTGACACACTCATTGCCACTCCTTTCATAGCGGCCACTGCGCCGTCTTTTAAGCCAAAATCAGATTGAAAAACCACGATACTGTTCTGGGTAAAGCCAGCAAATAAAATCAAGGCAAAAACACTTGTTAGAACAATGCCTTTACTCTTTACCATGATTGATTAATTAGCAGAATTGTAAGTAGGGGTGTATGGTGATCGGAAAGATAATTGATCTCCTGCGATTTTAAATAATTAGCCGGTTTAAAATCTATCGGCGCCATCACCAGAACCGCTGGCTGTTGGTTTTGGATATAATTTCAAATGCTTAAAATCGGTTACAACCTTTAATTACGGATCAGACAAAAATGGTATTTTAGCGTTATGCATTCTTTCGAGGAACTATCAGACCTTTTCAAGGAAAAATTTGGAGTACAGCATTTTCCATCAGAACCTTCCACATTGTACGGGCCAGCTGAATATTTTCTAACCTCGTCAGGTAAACGGGTAAGGCCGGTCATGTGCCTTATGGCCAACGAATTATTTAATGGTATTCACCCAGATGCTTTCCATGTTGCCGCTGCTATTGAACTTTTTCACAGTTTTACCTTGATTCATGACGATATCATGGATAAAGCGCCTTTGCGTAGGGGAATGGAAACCATACATGCCAGGTATGGAGAATCAACCGCTTTACTTACCGGTGATGTAATGTTGGTGGTTGCCTACGAATACCTGA
>JBBJOD010000522.1:0-3862 GCA_037721715.1 Chitinophagaceae bacterium
ACAAATTTTATGAGGTTTGAAGGAAACAATATCAAGGTGATAATAAAGACCAGTTTGTTCGATGCTTCCAAACATAAGATGGCATACTATGAAGAAAAACACCTGGTAAAAATGGATGGCAAACCTTTCTACGGCAGTTTTGGTAAAATTCCAAAAACGAGCATTGAAGCGGTAAACGTAGTTATAAATAATAAAGACACCGTAAATATTCCGCCCGTGGCTTTTGCAGATTTATACAACCCAAGTTTTAGCTACAAGGATGGTTCAGGAACAGTCAGGTCGCTGAATAATGTCTACTTGTCTCCGGATAACCGAAAAATCTACATTTATATGCTTAACAGGGAGGCGTCTGGTACTTACGAAGTTACCTGGGTAATACAGGATAATAAATTCCTGCGTCGTGTGCTTGATTTTGGGCTGCTCAAATAAATACCGTTAAACGTAAAAAGTCTCTGGCATAAATTTATTTTCATTTAAATTTTTTCTTTAATTTTATGTCTCACTAAAGAAAAGGAGGTATTCATGCAATCTGCAGATCAATCATGGACACCTTCGGTAACTAACCGTTAACCGAATGTTCATAAAAATAATCTGATGACGCTAGCAGGCGTCAAAGCCACTAAAAGTTTTTAGTGGCTTTTTAGTTTTTATTGCCCGGGTCGGGCATTTAGTCCATGTTCTTAGATTTTATATAATTTCTCCATTTTTCGATCACCTGCTGCATATCATCGGCCAGCAAGCTGTCGAACAAAACAGCTGTTTTTGTACCCGGATGATTGAATCCGATTGTTTTGGCATGAAGCGCCTGGCGTTTGCAAATATTAAAGCAATTTTCGACGAACTGTTTGTACTTTGAATAAACGGTTCCTTTTACTATCCTGTCACCGCCATAGGTGTCATCATTAAAAAGTGGGTGGCCAATGTGTTGCATGTGCACTCTTATCTGGTGAGTACGCCCTGTCTGAAGCCTGCATTCGATAAGAGTAACATACCCGAAACGCTCCAGCACTTTATAATGGGTGGTAGCCTCTTTTCCGTATTCTCCTTCCGGGTAAGCATCGAATAATTTACGGGTCCTTTTATGCCGGCCGATATGAGCAACAATGGTTCCGTTGTCCTGTTCAACATCACCCCAAACCAGCGCATGGTATTGCCTGATAACAGTGTGATTAAAAAATTGCTTTGCCAGTGATGTAACAGCAACAGGTGTTTTTGCCAATACCATTAAACCACTGGTGTTTTTATCAATACGATGCACCATTCCAAATCTTGGAAGAAATTCTTCAGATAACGATTTGTTTTTTTCAAGCAGGTAATAGGCAACGCCATTTATCAGCGTTCCTGTATAGTTTCCACTACCAGGATGAACAACTAGCCCTGCGGGCTTATTGATGATAAGTACCTGGTCATCTTCAAAAACAATATTAAGTGGAAGGTTTTCAGGTACGATTTCTTCACCATGTATTTCTTTGTCAGAATAAACAATGATGGCATCCTGGGGCTTGATCTTATAATTCGCCTGCACGACCTTCTGGTTTACTAGAACCCGTCCTGACTCAATTGCTTTTTGTACTTTATTTCTAGTTGCATTTTCTGTACGGGCTACGAGGAACTTATCCAGCCGAACCGGTTCCTGTCCTTTGTCAACTATTATTGCCATCCGTTCATATAGCTCTTCAGCGATATCTGGATATTCTGTTTCATCTTCTAAATCCTTTGATGGCATCTGGCAATCTTTCCTACAAAAATACATAACAATGAAGACAGACACCATAAGTCATGATAAAGAAATAATTTTGCCATTATGCAAAAGGTTATGTTTTCCGATTTAGGAAAGATGAATTATAAATCCGCCTGGGACCTCCAGGAAAAGTTGCTCCAGGGCAATGTTATTTTAAAAAATCAAACATCCCTGTCTGCTGATGTAATGCCTACAGTAAATTACATGCTCCTCGTAGAACATCCGCCTGTTTATACTATTGGCAAAAGCGGGCACATGGAAAATGTACTGATTTCGCAGGAAGAAATGCATGAAAGAGAAATAGCGTTCTTTAAGACCAACCGGGGTGGAGATATTACTTTTCATGGTCCTGGCCAGTTAGTATGCTATCCTGTTCTTGACCTGGAAAATTTCAATACCGATATAGGCAAGTACCTGCGAAACCTGGAAGAAGTTGTTATCAGGTGCCTGGCGAACTATGGTTTAACAGGTAAGCGTTCAGCGGGTGAAACAGGCGTTTGGTTGCAGGCGGAAAACAATGAACAGGACAGGAAGATTTGCGCAATAGGCGTAAGATGCAGCCGCTGGATTACCATGCACGGCCTTGCCTTGAACGTGAACACAGACCTTTCTTATTTTGATAATATTGTTCCCTGTGGCATTAGAAATAAACAGGTGACCTCTTTACAAAAGGAGCTCAATAAAGAGATACCCATGCACGAAGTAAAAAAAATTTTTACAGATAATTTTCAAGATGTGTTTGAAGTAAAATTACTCGACCTTGACTAAAAGATTTCTGTTATGATCAGCATTGAGCCAGTAACACCTAAATAATAAATGATTTCAAAATGTCAATAAATGTTATCCGTTTCGTTGATAAGCTAAATGGGTAAATCATCATCAAAAATCTTTGGGTACATAAAACCTGTGCTTTTCTTTCAGCTTTCCATCTTCATATAATTCAAAGTTGAACCAACCGGAATGTACAAAGTTGGCTTTATCAAGGATAACAAGTGGCTCCCTTACATTCTTTAGCTCAAACACTTCTGAGTTGTCTTCTTCAAAAAACCGTATCTCATATTTTCTGGATGCAGCATCAGTTAGTAATATCTTTATGTTGCCGTCTTTTTCCGTGAAAACAAACCTGGACGGTTTAAAATATCCCTTTGAAACAAGCGGCCTGATTACTAATGTATCTGCGGTTTTCATAAACACGGTATCTTTTGTTTCCAGGTTCAGCGAATCCCTGAAACGCTTTAAGGCAGACTCACGAATAGCGCCAAGTAAAGTTTCCCTGTTCTTAATAAAAATCAGGCGTTCATTTTTTTGTTTCGCTTCTTCCCTCAGGTCATTGATATCCCTCATTCGCGTAATGCCATTAGACATGCCGGAAGTAGTAGAATTATCGAAGTCGGTATTTGTAAAGCCAGCGTCTATCACCGGACGTTTGGCCACGCTAAAAATGTATTTGCCGCTATCCCGTAGAATAAACAATCGGTAGAACATGTGATCGTTCGTTGCCTTAGTGTCAACATAACCATTTTGAGGTACTGTAGGATCTACTACGGTAAGAATTGTTCTATAATTTTTTAAACTGTCAAATGAACGCTGGATACTCAACTGCCTGATCGAATTTTCATAAGGATTTGTCCAACTGATTACAATGCGTTCATTACCCTTGTTGACAACAGTAAACCGGGGAAGCGTATCCTGAGCCGCTACAAGTTGTGTAGCAATAGTCAACGATAGGAGTACAAATATTTGCCGGAGCTTCTTCATTTAGTAACGGTATATTGATGGTGCAAAGATAGGAGCGCATCCTGTAAAAAATCCATGTCGCTGGATTGTTCATCACTAAACCTAAAATATAAGCGTTTGAACAGGTAGTGAGGAATTACCTTGTAGTCCCCCGCTATGAATGACCAGTACCTTACTTCCTTTTTCGAAAAAATTATTTTCTACCATGTCATTAAATGCATAGAATAACTTACCAGTATAAACAAAGTCAGAGGGTATTCCTGTTTTCGTATAGAAATCATTCATAAAATGAAGCAATGCAGGCGTTTTTTTTGCATAACCACCGCAATGATAGCCGTCTACAATTTTGCAAAATTTTTGTTTGTCGACCTGGACCGGTCTTTT
>JBBJOD010000523.1:0-3862 GCA_037721715.1 Chitinophagaceae bacterium
CAGCCATTGGTGCACTACATCCGAATATTATTTCATTTTTCCCTTCTTTCAATTATTGGAACACAGCCTCTATAAAATCACTTACTGGTAGTGCGGCATCGTGCCGCCCTTACCCTCCAAGATCCGTATTTAGTGCCGGGGAAATAACTTCGATGACTTCAATATTTTTGGATTTCAATAAGCGACGTGCGAAGAGCGTAAAGGAGTGAAAGAACGCTTTCGTCGCTGAATAAAACGGAACTCGTTCCGCTTTCTCACTTTGGAGGTGGGAAACTTCTAATTTCACCCTCATACCTTGGATAGGATTCAATAACTGCTCCTTTTCCGGTTATTCTTGGATCATTTGTTTCCTTCATATATTTCATTAAAGTCGACTTCAGACTGCTTTTGATTTTTTCGAATTGTGGAGCGTTAGCCAGGTTGCTTAAGCAAGCAGGATCTTTCAAAATATCATACAATTCTTCCTCCGGGCGCTTATCGACTGCCAGATGAAAAAATGGCGCTATTGCCTTGCTTTCTCTGCCTTCCACCAGCATGTCTAATGTTGGTGCTGCATCAATATCATGGTATGCTCCATGCTCAGGACCTAATTCCAATTTGTAGGTTTGAACATTTTGTTCGAATTTCCTGGGATCACCTGCCGGCCAGCGACCGGGCTCCAGGTTCCAGATAAATAGATACTGGTTTGTACGTAAAGCTCTTTGAGGATAACCTAGATTGTTCCAACGGGAAGAGGAATGGCGTTCTCTTGAAGAATAAACACCCAAGCGGGATTCAATCGCCTTATCTTTCTTACCAAGAAGGATATTCATTAAGCTCGTTCCCGCCATGGAACGTTCGGGTTCTTTAATAGCCTGATCAATGCCAGCTGCTTCCAGGAAAGTAGGTGCCAGGTCAGTTAAACTGACTGGTGTACGAACGATCCGATTACCGGTAAATTTGTTTCCCCATTTTATGGCCAAAGGCACATGAATGCCATACTCGTAAGTGTTTGCCTTGGCTCTTGGAAATGCCATTCCGTTATCTGACGTTACAACGATTAAGGTATTGTCTAATTCACCTGCTTGCTCTAACAAGGCGATCGCTTTTCCCAATTGCTTATCAAACCATTCAATTTCATAGCAGTAATCTGAAATATCACTTCTTACTATTGCATTATCGGGTAAAAAGCCAGGTACAGTTACAGCATCTATTTTTTTCACACCGATGCCTTTATCAAAAACACGATGAGGTTCTCTACCTCCAAACCAGAAACAAAATGGTTTGTTCTTAACTTTCTTTGAAAGAAATGCTCCGAAGTTGGCGGCATAATCAGTATTGGCAATCCCTTTTGGATTATCTTTTAAAGTTATTTCGTTGTATTCGGTTCCTGCAGGATTTCTGTTTCTTCCGGAGATTTTCCAGTTACCAGGTCCCCATCCTTTTCCTGTAAATCCTACAAAGTAGCCCGCCTCTTCCAAAATGTCGGGGTACACTTTGTACCGGGTTGAAAAGCCACTGGCATGGGTAGCCGCTTCTTCAATTTGCCAGCAATTTCTTCCTGTAAGTAAAGCCGCTCGCGAGGGGCTGCAACCAGGCGAAGCCGTCATTGCATTTAGAAACAACACTCCTTCCCTAGCCACGCGATCGAACGCCGGAGTTAGCGTTGCCTTATTGCCATATGCCGATGCATAAGGGTAAGACTGGTCATCAGAAATAACGAGAAGAATATTTGGTGGTTTAGACGCCTCAACCTTTTCTTTCCCTGGGATGCCTTTATAGCCTAACAGCAAAGAAGCAATCATCAGGGCAATAATATGACGACCGGTTATTTTCATTCTAAGCATTTGAGTCAGTTCAATATCCCGGATTCTGGGTAATCCTGGGATTTACGTCGATTGTATTGAGCGGAATAGGAAAGGGTATATTATTTTGATTTATTTTATAGCCCTTTGCCTGCATTACTTCGATGGCCCTGCCAGTACGTACCAGGTCAAAAAAACGGTGCATTTCAAACGCCAGTTCAACCCTGCGTTCGTGTTCAATTGCTAAAGCAAGGGTATTAAACCTGGCCGGAAAACCAGGTTGGCCAAAACCGGCCAGGCCAACACGTGCTCTGACCATATTAAGGAAACCGGCATCATTGGTAACCTCCGCTAGCATTAGCAGGATGTCTGCATAACGGATGATTTCAAAATTTTGACCGGGGTTTCTCCAGACTGGGTCATTAAATTTGGGCGTCCAGGGGTAATCAACGAACTGGCTGGTAGTAAGGTTGATAAATCCAGGGTTATCAGACGCCGCCTTCCTTGGGTCATTTGACTCAAACTCATTTGAAATATCATCGGTGGGTGTATTAAAACCCTGGCCGAGCAGGTTCTCTGTAGACCCAGGCAGATGAAAAGCAAAGTGCCAGGGCGCATAAAATTCCTGGTGGTTACTGTTAGAAGCGTTTACACCTGCCAGGTATTGCACTTCCAGAACAGACTCTTTGCTGTTCTTGGTGTTCGCCTGGAAGTTGGTAAGATAGTCATCTGTATTAACTGCCCCATTGCCATTTGCATCTAAGGAGAAAAGTCCCGAATTTACGATTTCACGTAACTCTTTTTCCGCATTTGCTTTATCACCGAGCGTTAGGTGAATTTTCGCGAGTACCGCTGTTGCACCATATTTAGTGATGCGTCCTATATTGGTACCGGTATACCTGCCGGGCAGGATATTCTTAACGGCGTTCAGGTCTCCAATTATCTGTTTGTAAACAACCTCTTTACTTTCACGGATGTAATCATAGCTTTGCCCAGGAGTGATCACTTTTAAAACAAGCGGAACATCTCCCCAGGCTCTTACCATATTAAAATAAACCAAAGACCTTACAAATACCGCTTCTGCCTTCAGTCTTTCCTTTACTTCAGGTTGTTGAAACACCACTGTTGTTTTTTCCAGTTGTTCAATGGCGTTATTACAAATAAAAATGGCGTTGTAACAGTTTGCCCAGGCAGTTGCAACCAATGGATTATCTGTTCTTACTGTGAAATTAATAATGTCGTTAGAAGTGGCTCCACCTGCTGCTGCAATTTTGATGTAAGTATTGTCAGACCTTAATTCTCCAAACAAATCAGCTATACCCTGCGCATTGTAAATAATACGCATCTGGCGGTAAACGTCATTTGCCGCCTGTGTAAGCTGGGTTTCTGTGTTATAGGAGTTCGCTTGAGTGAGGCTGGTAAGGGGAAAAAGATCGAGCTCTTTTTTGTTACAAGCCAGTATAAATAAAGCACTTACTGCCGCGAATAAATATTTTACATTTTTCATACTTCTGTTCTTATTACTTGAGTCCAATGTTGATACCTAATGAATATGTTTTTGTTGTAGGATATGGGGAATGGCTTGCCCCTCGTTGTGATGCCTGGTCGGCGCCTCCACTGAAATTTTCCGGATCGAAAAGATTGGCGTTTTTTGCAGTCAATAAATTCTGGCCGTTTACATACACCCTCAAAGATGCTACATTAATTTTAGTAATTAAGTTTGAAGGCATATTGTATCCTAAAGTAAGGCTCTTGAGCCTGAAATAAGAACCATCTACAATCCAATAACTCGAGGGAGTTTGTTCCAGACCATGCAGGTCAACCGTTAGTTTATGGTGGTAACCGTCACCGGGTTCTGCTTCAGAGCGCCACCTGTTAACCACTGACTTCGCGTAGTTTCTTCCTTCATGATAAAACAAAGAACGACGCAGGTTATTATCAAAGACTTCATTACCCTGCACTCCCTGGAACAGAATACTTAGATCAATATTTTTATATTTGAAGTTGTTGTTGATACCGTACGTAAAATCAGGGGCAGGGTTTCCAATAACCGCCCGGTCATTTGATTCCAGTTTTCC
>JBBJOD010000057.1:0-14191 GCA_037721715.1 Chitinophagaceae bacterium
CTAATGAAAATAGTGACTAAAATTATTTGGTTTTTATGACAGTACCTTGTGCCTTCCTTACGGAGAAGGGATGTAACCGCGGAGGACGCAAAGGAAGGAACGCGAAGACCGCTGAGAATAAGCTCGGAGAACTGGCGCAAGTGTTCCAACGGTTCATCGCGGGTGTGTTCAATTATCAAGAATGCAAGTTGAACAACTTGTGCCTTTGTCCGGCAAAGGCGCAGAGGCACAAAGACTACAAACTGACAGCTTACAACAACCAGTTTATAGCTCAAAAATCAACTAAAAAGATACTCTACATCTTCCTTGGTAAGATTTTTCACAAAGCCGTCGTCATCCGCGATCAGGTCTCTGGCAAGCGAACGTTTACGATCCTGCAGCAACAGAATTTTATCTTCTATGGTATCCTTGCATATCATCCGGTAGGCGAAAATATTTTTTGTTTGCCCGATACGATGCGTACGGTCAATGGCCTGTTGTTCTACCGCAGGGTTCCACCACGGATCCACAATATATACATAATCTGCCGCGGTTAGGTTTAGACCTACACCCCCGGCTTTAAGCGATATCAGGAACACGCGGCATTCATCCTGTTTCTGGAAATTCTGGATAGCTTTTTCCCTGTCTATGGCGGAGGTGCTTCCATCAAAATATTCAAATTTTACATCCAGTGTTTTTAATCGCTCTTTAATTAGAGCAAGCATACCCAAAAATTGAGAAAAGACCAGTGCTTTATGATTGCTGATGTTTTCAGTGATCTCCCTGGCCAGTTCTTCCAGCTTGATAGAGTGATTGGGATAGGGTTCCGGTTCATTGAGTATGGAAGGGGAATCACATATCTGCCTCAATTTCATCAATCCCTGTAAGATCGTCAGCTGCGATTTCTGTATGCCCTGCGTATCAATTACGCCCAGTATTTTATCACGATAATCGTTACGATACGCCTCATATATTTTGCGTTGCTCATCTTCCATTTCGCAAAACAGTATGGTTTCCGTTTTTTCAGGAAGGTCTTTGGCAACCTGTTCTTTGGTTCTTCTTAAAATAAAAGGGAACAGCAACTTGCGTAAATGATCTTTCCGGTCAGGTTCACCGAATTTGTCAATAGGGATAGCAAATTCCTGGCGGAAAAATTCAAGGCTTCCGAGCATGCCGGGGTTGAGAAAGTTCATCTGGGCAAAAATGTCGAAAGTATTGTTTTGCAAAGGCGTACCGCTCATGCACAACCGATTCTTTGCCTTCAGCAGGCAGGCGGCGCGGGTGACTTTACTTGCCGGGTTCTTAATAGCCTGTGATTCATCCAAAATAACGTAATCAAATTCGTTTTCCACGAGCATTTTTATGTCGCTTCTCAGTGTGCCATACGTAGTAATGATCACATTGTGTTCCCTGATGAAGGCTTTGTTACGTGTGCGATCGCCGCCATGATGGATGTGCCAGGTCAGGTCTGGCGTAAATTTTTTAATTTCATTTTCCCAATTGAACATCAGCGTGGTAGGACAAACAACCAGTGCATTCAATGCCCCGTGCCTATCACGAAAATGTTGTAGGAAAGACAAAGCCTGAACAGTTTTACCAAGACCCATATCATCTGCGAGTATACCACCCCATCTTACTTCACTGAGGTAATTCAGCCATTGAAAGCCAAACGATTGGTATGGCCTCAGAATAGGTTGTAAAGCTTTAGGCGGCTCTACATCCTGGATGCTTTTAAAGCCGCGGAGTCGGTCGTACTTTTCTTCCAGTTTGATGAACAGTTCCTCCTCATTGCGGGTTTCATAAAGCTCATCTATCACACTCATGTGATATTTAGAAAGCTTCAGCTCATTTAATTTTCCTTCTCCGACCCTGAAAAGAAGGGAATATTTCTTGATCCACTCTTCCGGCAAAATACCCAGCGTGCCATCGTTAAGCTGTACAAACTGCTGTTTGTTTCCAAGAGCGCGTTTAACTTCAGCTACACTAACATGCTGATCCCCGAAAAGAATATCGACCTTGGCGTCGAACCAGTCGGTGTTGCTGCTGATATGGATTTTAGTTTGAGGCTTGGCCGTATTGAAACGGAAATTTTTCAAAGCTTCAAATCCCAGTACGGGCACTTTCATTTCTTTCATCGCATCTACGAAGAGGAAAAACCAGTTGTTGCGCAGTACTTCTCCACCCTTTAGAACCAGGTTATGTGAACCTTCGGGCTTGATGAAGTTGGAATGAAGTGCTTCCAGCTTTCTAATAAAATCCTGCTCCGTTTCTTTGTTACGGTGCACAATAAACACTTTTTCACCGTCGGGAATAACGATCTCGTCTTTTTCACCCGCCTTTGTTTCAAAGCCCTTGTAGGTAAAAATGGGTTGAAAAACCAGGTAGTCACCTTTTTCCTGCAGTAATAATTTTTTTTCAGGCTGCCCGTCCTTAATCTCGGTGATCAGGCTTTTGTCGAATTCTATAAAGTATTTCTTCGCAAGTGGCAGTATGAAAGATTTTAATTGAACCGCCCAGTCTTGGTGGCTAATGACCATTTTTCCTTTGCGTGTAAAAGGCTCGATAATGCTTACATCCTCTGCTTCCTGAAACATATACAGGTTCTCCTGGAAAAAAAACAACAGACTGCTGTTGAGTTGATTGTCGTTGATTTCCAGTTCCTGTCCATTGATCTTTATCCAGCAACTAACCTCGTATTCCGATTTTTTTTTAAGTACTTTAAAATGAGGGCTAAGAGCCTCGGGTACTATCCCAACTGTTCGCAGGTTGTCTGTTTTGAACGGCTTGTGTCCATTCAGGTAAAAAACAAAGGGATTACCTGAAACGTCTGAAAACAATTTTTTAAGTTTGGGATGAAGGTATTCTATCATCAAACTTTTCGTTTCATCCGGAAGATCATCAGTTTCATGATGAATAATGTTTTCCCAAATGCCACTGAAAGGTGAGTTACGGTTCAGGTATTTTGTTACTTCAGTCTCCTGTATGCGACGTAAGGCAGGAACAAGCAATTTATCCTCTTCGAGGAGTACATCGGTATTTATAAATTTAGAAAGATCAAGTTTCTCGATTTTGCCGACAAAATTTTTCTGTTCTTCATCACTTTCTCCCTGCACAGCCTCAATTAAAAAACCGGGGTAGATGTCATGATTAAAATTAAAGACCACACCCAGCCTTTGTGAAGCTCCCATCATCGCGTTCTCTTCCTGCTCGTCCTGCACCGGCACTGCCACTTCCACCGGTTTAGGCCTTGTAATTGTAAGCGGGTTAATGCGTTTGATAGAAATATCTAACACTCTTAGGAACGGTTTTCCTTCTTTGTATGAAAACTCAAATTTTCCTTTCAGGTCATCTGAAATTGAATAACCATATGCTTCAAGCAACTTGTTTTTTTCCTTGTCCCAGTTACGTATCGAATCAAAATAATGCGGCCCGTATGAATTGAGCAATTGCAGAATCACAATAACTTTAGGAAGGCAGAGCGGATGTAACGGGTCATCGTAATCACAACTTGTATCGAAGTTTTTCTCTTCATTTTTTCGAATCACCACCTGGTAATCTTTTCCCTCCAGAACTACTACCGCTTTAACTACTTCATCTTTGGCTGATTCAATATTGGCTTTGTTGGTACGCAGGTATAAGTCGGCATCGGTATAGGTTTGCGTGGAGCAAAGCAATTTGATCGTTTTCAGATCGATGTATTTCATTTTTACCACCGTATGAAGCTGGTCATATACAACTTCCTGGGCTTTAAGCAAATTTTTATCAAGCAATTCCTGTAACTGTATCAATGCGGCGGCTTCATGGCGGCATATGTCACTGAGGTTGTAAGGGCAGCCACAACGCAACGATAAAGATTTGGGGTCACTGAATTGTTGTACATGTACTTTATAGTAGGTAGAGTAACTGTCATCTTTAACCCGGAAAGTGACTGATCCATGCAATTCATCATATTCCACCAGTTCAACCGAACCCATGGCATGAATTTTTTTCCCCCTGCGGATTACTTCTTCTGTGCCGCTTGTATAAACGTATTTTATTAGATGCGGTAAAGCCATGTATAATAAGTTTGCTATTCCTTTTACGCACGGATAGCACAGGCTATTTAATGCACCAACAGCCCACCCACCTGTATGCTCACTCGGAAAAGAACAATCTGCAAAAGTAACGGAAATAAGTTGAGCTAAGGAACTAAATGTTAAGTTTAATGCGATGGTAATATGCAGTAATCGGTCTGTTTTCTACTTTAGGCTTTCCGGTGCAAAAAGTAGCGAAGCTACCAGGTAATCTCGATAATCTACAAGCGCTGAAAGTCGATAGGTGATAGCTGATAGCTGAAACTCACTTTCTCATTGGAACAAAATTTGCCTGTATTACTTTGGAGCGGACGTAACAATCCAGCATCCCTAAACCTGCAAATATGCACATCCTAAAAAACCTTTTCTACTTTTTACTATTCATAAACTTTTCTGTAGCAGCTCAAAAACTAAACAAAGCCGACCAGGTAATTATAAAAAACCTGCAGACCCACATCGGGTACCTGTCTGGCGATAAACTGGAAGGGCGTAGAATAGGTACACCCGGCGAAACCCTGGCCCGTGAATACATCAAAAACCAGTTTCAAAAAAATGGCCTGTTGCCTAAAGGTGACAGCGGCAGTTTTTTCCAGACGTTCAAGGTATTGGAGGGTAAGATGTATGATAAAAAAAGTTTTCTTTTTATAAATGATGAAAAAATAGGTGCTGATGAATTTTTCCCACTGACTTCCTCCCCCCAGATCAGCATGGAAGCATCTCCGTCTATTGCTTTAAAGGAAAGTGGTGAACCATGGTTTTTAGACATTAAGGAAGATTTGCAGGCTGTAAAAAATAATCCTCATTTCGATATTTTACCTTTCCTGACCGAGAAAGCAAAAAGTGCCCAAAAAAAAGGCGCCACTGCTTTATTCATTTATAACAGTGAAAAGGTCGATAGCGAACAACAATACGATGCGAAAAGAAAAATGGATCCTGCCGACATCCCGGTAATCGTTATAACCAACAAGATCGCTCAAAAATATTTTGTCGATGAAACGGCCGGACTGAAAATCAAGTTTAATATCGAATTTACAGATAGCATCAGAACAGGATCAAACGTAATTGCCTATATAGATAATGGTGCATCAACTACGGCTATACTGGGTGCACATTTCGATCACCTGGGATATGGTGAAGATGGAAACTCGTTGCTTAACAGTGGTGAGAGAATGATTCATCACGGGGCAGACGATAATGCCAGCGGTATTGCGGCACTGATAGAGCTTTCGAAGTTGTTAAAAAAGGCGCGTATTAAAGCCAACAACTATCTTTTTATCGCTTTTTCAGGTGAAGAACTCGGCTTATTCGGTTCTAAATATTTTATAAAAAATCCAACCATAGACCTTTCTGCTGCCAATTACATGATAAACATGGATATGGTAGGCAGGCTTGATGATCAAACAAAAACGCTTATCATTGGTGGTTATGGAACTTCCCCTTCCTGGTCGCAAATCATAAAAAATGTAAAAACCAGTAAAAACATCAAAAATAGGTACGATAGCAGCGGTGCAGGACCCAGCGACCATACTTCTTTCTATACAAATAAAATCCCTGTATTATTTTTTTTCACCGGAATACATAAAGATTATCATAAACCTACTGATGATTCCGTTAAGGTTAATTACATCGGGGAATATTATATCGTGCAATACATTTACAAGATCATAGAATCCGCGAATAAATCCGGGAAACTGGCTTTTAACCAGACAAGGGACCAGCAAATGACCGCGTCATCTTTTTCAGTTACCCTGGGTATAATGCCCGACTATACATTTAATGGCAGCGGCGTGAGAGTAGACGGCATAAGCGATGGCAGGCCGGCTCAAAAAGCAGGACTTCAAACTGGAGATGTTGTTATTCAGCTAGGAGAGTTTACCGTTACCTCGATGGAAAACTATATGCAAGCCTTGAATAAATTCAAAAAAGGAGATATAACCACGGTAAAAGTAAAAAGAGCCGGTGAAACTGTTGAAGCATCCATCAGCTTTTGATGGTGTAAATAATTATTTTGGCAGTACATACTATATGAAGTTTAAACTTGACATGCAGGAGATGGAGGAAGATTTCTTTGAAGATACCCGTTTGCTGGGTATTGTATCTTCCGTAAAAGATTACCAGTTATGCTGGTTCTTTAACCAGTTATTCCGTTTTAATTTTCGTATGAATAACGACATTGAAATTCAGTTGACAAAAAAGCAAAGAAAATATTTTTTTCCCGTGTACGAATATTGCGAACCAAGCAGCTCTCTTGTTCACTATATTTACAACAACCAGGATGATGGTGAGTACCTGTTGTCTGAATTCAAGCACCTTGATTTTCTCTGGCTATTAAAGGGCGACCGGGTAGACAATGAAATTGTAAGCTCAATGGTGAATTCTATCAGAAGCATCAACGGCATACAAATGGTAATGGAACTTACTAACGAAAAAATAGTACACAAGGGTCACTTGATATTTTAAATGATTGTTGATACTTTCACTACTGACACTGTAAACCTAATATGCCGATATGTGGAAAGAAGAAAATAACCAATTATATAAGAAGTTTGAATTTAAAAACTTTTCACAGGCATTTGCCTTTATGACGCGTATTGCGATGGTGGCCGAGAAAATGGATCACCATCCTTTATGGACAAACGTTTATAACAAAGTGGAAATATGGCTTTGCACCCATGATGCGGGCAATACTGTAACAGAAAAAGACAGGAAACTTGCCAAAGCCATCGATTCATTTTCCTAGACCCCTTTACAATCAAACCGGATACACCTCCGAACCTGCTTGTTAAGCTATTCTCTCAGCGCTACATCACCATTACAGCATGTGATCCTTTAGCTGTAATTAAGCCAATAGGTTTTGTAAATTCGCTTAAGCCAAATTTGGTGAGGATGGCTTCCACTTCTTTCAATCCGGCAGTGTCTACCGATATCAGCAAGCCTCCGCTTGTTTGTGGATCAGCCAGGATGGCCTGTCTGAATGCTATATTGTCAGCGAGTAAATAATGAATTTTCTCGCCATAACTTTCCAAATTTCGCTGGGTACCACCAGGAACTGATTTTTGTTCCACATAACCGCTAAGTTCTTCCGTAATCAATGGCAGCGCTTCAAAAAATAGTTGCGCACTAACACCTGCGCCCTCCGTCATTTCCACCAGGTGTCCCAGCAAGCCGAAACCCGTAACATCTGTCATGGATACAACATCATCTACGGTGCCGAGCGCTTCGCCTACCTTGTTCAATTGCATCATTTGAGTGGCAGCTAAGCCCAGGTGCTTTTGCTTCAGAATACCTTTTTTCTCAGCCGTAGTTAATATGCCAACACCCAAAGGTTTGGTAAGCAGCAACACATTGCCGGCTTTTGCCTGGTTGTTCTTTTTAATATGATTAATAGTAATAAGTCCATTTACTGCAAGTCCGAAGATAGGTTCTGGTGAATCAATGCTATGTCCGCCGGCAAGGGGAATACCGGCTTCCAGGCACATACTTCTACTGCCTTCAATGACACGTTGGGCAATCTCCGGCGGAATCACATTAACTGGCCATCCGAGAATCGCTATGGCAAGCACTGGTTTTCCGCCCATTGCGTAGATATCACTGATAGCATTAGCCGATGCAATTCGGCCGAATTGAAAAGGGTCATCAACAATGGGCATAAAAAAATCTGTTGTAGCAATTAATGCCGTTCCGTTGCCGATATCAAAAACAGCCGCATCGTCTTTACTGTGATTGCCTACAAGAAGTTTGTTGTTGTCAGGCATAGACAAATTACTTTCAAGGATCTTGTCAAGGATGCGGGGTGAAATTTTGCAGCCGCAACCGGCCCCGTGAGAGAATTGCGTAAGTTTGATTGGTTGATCCATAGGTGATTTTTAAACACTTGCCGGTTTGTAGCTAAGATAATCCAGGATTTTAAGGGCATTTACATTTGCAGCTACTGTTTCGCAGGAAATCTTAATATGCGATAACGAATCAACCCTGGACTCGAAACTTTTCAGATAGCACTTGTCGTAATAAGTCAACAATATCTTAAAGCATTCTACTAAATTATTTTCCTGGAGATAACGAACGGCATTTTTCGTTTCCAGTCCGCCAAGTCTTTTTTGAATACGAATAATTGAATCGGCCAGTTTTTCCCTGGCACCTCCCCCATATTCAATAACAATGTGTTCCAATCTCTCGTTGAAAGGAACTTCGAGGAAACAAACAGGCGAATGACGCATTTGTTCCCAAAAGTCCTGGGGAATGATCACAGAACCAATACGCTGGCTTTCATCTTCCAACCATATTTTATCGCCTGCAATTCCTGATGGTTGTTCAATACAGGCGCGTAACTGGCATGCAACTAGATTTTCAAACATTTCCTGGGAAGGTTGCTTTCCTACCTCTCCGAACGCAGAACCTTTGTGGTTGGCCAAACCTTCCAGGTCAATGACCTTTACTCCTTGTTGCAGCCATTCATGCAAAATATAGGTCTTAGCGGAGCCTGTATATCCGCCTAAAATGAGGAAGGAGCAAGGTATCTTGAATGTTTCCAGCACGTAGTGCCTGAAATTTTTATACCCTCCTTCCAGCAGGTATACTTTAAATCCATAGATGTCTAACAGCCAGGCAACAGCCGCACTCCTCATTCCGCCTCGCCAGCAATGTGCCAGCACAATACCGGTTGTATTTAACAATTGCGCTTCTTCCCTGCTTTTGAGAAGGTTCTCAACAATTTCTACCATTTCCCTCATCCTCGTACCGAAATACCCAAGTCCAATTTTAATAGCTGCCCGCCTGCCCTGTTGTTTGTAAGCAGTGCCGACGACTTTTCTTTCTTCATCGCTGAATAAGGGAAGATTGAATGCACCGGGAAAACGAGCATGTGCAAATTCAGCAGGGCTCCTTGCGTCAAGCACAGGATGAATCTTTGCCAACTCAAGGAATGTTTTTATATCTACTTTCTCAACTGCCATCAAGTAAAGGTATAGCTAATGCAAAATAAAAAGCGCTGACGATAGTTACACTGAAAATCATCAGGCACTAAAGGCCGGTTTGGTTTCCTTAATTCTTATTTGGATACATCTTGCGAGTAAACCGAGGATTAACCAGTAAGCGCCGGAAAATATAGGGGATTCGAGTACCGGGTTAAACAGTGCAATTATCGAAATGGCGAAAAAACTCCAGAATACCAGGATCTTTTTATTCTGGTAATAGATCGATTTGTAGTAGAAGTATTCCTTGAAAATTTTCCTGTATATAATAGCAATCACTAGAAGATAAATGATACCCAGCCGCCCAAATAAATAGACAAACGAGTTGTGCGCACCAATTACATATGGCAAAGAAGGTATCTTGGAAAAGTCCTCTACCGGAAAGTATTTTATCATCGGTGTGCCAAAGCCGACTCCGAAGATATTTGACGGAAAATTATCAACAATTACTTCCTTCCAGAGTACCAGTCGCCAGGTGCTGTTGCCATCAATCGATAAAAGAACATTAGAATTCATTACTTCGTGAATTGCGATTGTATCGTAATAATCATAGTGAAGAGCAATAATATCCAGGTTGGGTTTAATTAAAATAAAAAAAACCACGAAGCATGCAAAAAGGAGAAATGCGAATTGTTTGAAGAATTTGTAACCTGGAGAAACAAGCAATAAAATATAAAACGCTGCCAGCACAAATGTTGTAAATGATTTGTACGAGATGGCATAAATTATATTTAAACCGATCATCAGAGGTAAAAGCAATTTGTCAGGTATTTTTCGCAACAAGGCCGGGAACAAGGCGGACACACCAAAACGTTCGAAAAATAAACGGGGAAGCGGTATCAACAGGAAAAGGCCAATGTAGTATTTCAAAGGGACCCTCGCCTTTTGTAGGTATACCCGGAGATACGGTAGTAAAAAAAACCCCAGAAAATAACAAAAGATTGAATACACAATAACAAGGTTACGCAGGTAGTAATAGGCGTTATCTGCCCTGAACAGTGAAGTGATAATATGCACTACGCACCAGCCCAGCAGGAACATGATATGATAACTAATGGAATCCTTTGACACCTTGAATCGATGGTAGGCCAATAAGCAAAAGCCGGAAGCCGCAAGTAGCTCATTGAAAAGAAATCTTTTTTCGAAAAACCATGGTGCAATAATATAACAGGAAGCCATCAAAAACAGTAACTGCGCAATGGAGGATTTCTTTATCATATTCCAACACTCATTTATTCAGCTCTTTTTTCTGCCAGTATAATATTGTTGAAGTACAAAGAATCGTTTTTAGGCAGCAGTGGTACAAGGATAACACCAAGTAAGTTCAATGGTGCTATAAAAATCAAGGACAGTAAATAACCGACCTTGTTAAACTTTACAAAAAGCTCGAAGATGTATAGCGACCAGAGTTGCCATATTACCCGAACGAAATTGCCACTCTTCTTCAGTTCAATAATTCTGAAGCCATTCTTTTCAAGCAAATGAGTGATTCCAAAAGAAGTATAACGCGCAAAATCGTAAGGAATTTCATGTTCATTCCATGCAAAAGGTACCGTTAAAAGGAGCCGGCCGTTAAATTTTAAAAACCGGCACATATCGGCTAAAGATTAGTTGGCATCAAAAAGATTCTCTAATACCTCGGTGCAAAAAATTGAGTCGAAGGTTTCATCCTCGAAAGGCAGTCTCTTACCATCATAAAAAATATCCACTTTAGAAGACTTATGGTTATGACCGCTTTCTTCCACATCAACACCAATATATTCGCAACCTGCAAATAGGTTCTCATAAGGTTTACGTCCACATCCGAAATCCAGCAACTTCCCTTTGAGGTGCCTGGACATATCACTGATGGTAATGAATAAAGATTTTCTTATAAAATAAAATGGATTAAAAAAAATGCTCAAAAGTCCAGGCTGAAAACTTTGCTTCTTTAAATAGGCATCGATAACATCTTTATTCATGAAAATTTTTTAGGAAAAGTAATGGGTTTCAAAACTTGGGCCGGCATTTAAATGACCGTTTTCCAAATAGTTGCTTTCGTTAAATCGGGCAATCATATCCCGGCTGTTAAATAGCCGATAACCGATTTTCAGGGTGCCGGATATACAGAACTGCATGTAACCCGCCAGTAATCATTAATTCTGTAATAATAATAGCAGTAATTGCGCCTGAAATTAAATAATATCGTGCCAATATTAAGTTAAGTATAATGTTGAGTGCCGAGCATGCAACAAATACCATCATGTAGCTCTTTTGATAATTATACGCAAGTAATGTTTGAAACGCTGGCAGATTTAGACAAACGATCAAAGGAACAACAATCATCCATCTTATAGCTGTAACAATTTCAGGAATGGCATCACCTGCAAAGAAAATAGTAATCACATCAGCAAAACCAAAAATCAACAAACACAATAAGGCGATCACCAGGGTAAAAGGGATAAAATAGCTTTTAAAAAAAGCTGTAACGGCACTGTGGCTGATTAAAATTTGTTTACAAACTGTTGGATAAGTAGCCTGGAAAAAAATCATAACCAGCTGGCGTGCAATAGAAACAACTTTATCTGCAATTCCAAAATAGCCAACAGTGGTATTACTTGCAAAAAATCCAAGTATAAAAATGTTGGAATTAGAACAAATATTAATTGCAAAGTGCGACAGGAAAATATACCAGCCGTTTTTCAATTGATCGATTACGTCCTTCACACCTGGCCATTGTAGGATGATTGAAAACCTGCTCACCATTAACCACACGCCGGCTATGCCAGCAATAAAACTGCCAATTCCGTAAAAAAGCAACACATATATATAGTCAGATGAAGATCTGATCAAAGAAAAAATCAAAACAGTTTGAATAACCTTACCTGTAAGGTTAATATAGGTAATGAATTTCATAACCTCCATGCCCTGGAAAAACCAGACAGGGATTAATGATTGCCCAAGGATCATAAAAATTCCCAGGTAATACAGCGGCCTGTTCTCGTAAAACGCAGGCACCAGTTCTATTAACGCGAAAAAACCGATAAAGGCCATTATACACAATATCGACTTGGCAACAAGTGTGCTGCAGACTATTGCAGCCACCTTGTGCCTATCATTTTTATGAAGGGCAATTTCTCTGGTAGTGGAAAGATGAAAGCCATAGTCGGTAAACATAATCCAATAGAAAACAAAGGATTGCGCCAGGGCCACTAACCCGTAATTAGCCAGTCCTATCACACTGACAAGGTACGGCAGTACAATAAGCGGCAACAGGAAATTGGTACCCTGTATAACGCCTAAAGAGAAAAAATTTGTTAGAATGGTTTTTGTATCTCTTTTAGAAAACAGCGCTCTTATGCCTGCTATGGTTCGATTTAATGACAATATTGTAGGTTTTGTAAAAAGAGCCGCCTGCCACCAGTCACGTTAAAAAGCTGTAAAGCTATTGTTAAAACGGCATTATGCATATAAATTACCTCCATTATGTTCTATTTTGGGCTTAGGACGGTACTTGACAGAATGGTTCGTTTTTTGCAGTTTGCAATTGAATGTAATAAGAAACAGCGCGAATTGTTATTACTAATTAGGTAACGACACTGCTTATGCAGCTAGCAATAGTTCCTGTTGTCACCCTTTAATGAATGTCTTGATTGCAAGGTAAATAAAAGCCATCTGAAGGATGTAACGAAAGAATAAATGAGGAAACTTAGATTTCATCTTACCTCATTGTTAAAATGGAAGTAGATGATTTAAAATACTGTTAAGATGAGTAATTTTTCTATTGTGGTGATAGTAAAAGATGCACAATTGAAAATACGGAGGTTATTGGAAAGTGTGGAAGGACTTACCGATGATGTCATCATTTGCGATACCGGAAGTTGCGATAAAACAACAGAAATTGCCAAAGAATATGGGGTACAGGTTTTTTCCATTCCATGGGAAGGGTATGGTAAGTCAAAAAACAAGGCCATCGAATTTGCAAAGTATGAGTGGATATTATCACTTGATTCAGATGAAAAAATTGATTCGGCACTTCGTTTTCAATTGATGAACTGGCAGGAAGGTGACCCCGCAACGGTATATCGTTTAAAGTGGAAGAACTTTTTTGGTAGTCAGTGGATCAGGCACAGCGACTGGGGTTGTAACTGGAAAGGTCGTTTATTCAATAAGCGCTTTGTACGGTGGGACAATGCTGTGGCTCATGAGGATCTTGTGGCAAACATTTCTTTGAAATATGTACGGGTAGGTGGTTATCTGGAACATTATTCGTTTAAAGATGAAGATGAGTATGCTTGTAAAATGGCACATTCTGCAACAATAACGGCTTTAAAATATTACGAGCTTCAAAAGCAAAGCACCTATTTACATGTATTTATAGCACCATTGTACAGTTTTATTAAAACGTACGTTTGTAAGATGGGGTTCCTTGATCGGGGAAAGGGATGGTTGATTGCAAAAACAACCGCTCATTATACTTTTAAGAAGTATGCCATCTTAAAAGACATGAACCAGCAAAAAAATGCCCGAACTGTATCTTACACTATAGCACGTAACAGCCAGCATAGTCATTCATAACAGACGTTTCTTCTTTTAGGGAGGGCGATAAAATTTAATATTCACTTTGTGAAAGTCCTCTTTATCCATAATCATTATAAACTTGCGGGCGGGGAAGACATCGCAGTAAAATTGCAGGAAGAATTATTTATTCGCAAGGGAGATGATGTGCGTGTAGTGCTCTTTGACAACAGTGAAATCAGCAGCGGATTTCCGCTTGTAACAGGCATCAACTCTATCTACAACAAGAACTCCAAACAACAAATTGCAAAGGAAATAGCATCGTTCAGGCCGGATGTGATCCATATTCACAATCTTTTTTTTCTTGCCTCCCCATCTGTACTGTTTGCAGCTTCCGAGGCAAAAGTGCCGGTAATTTTTACGCTCCATAATTTTCGACTAATTTGTTGTAACGCATTCTTATTGCGTGACCAGGCAATATGCGAGTTATGCACGCAGAAGACGCTGCCTTTTTCAGGAATCAGGTATAAATGCTACCGGTCGTCTCACGTGCACTCGGCATTGGTGACTGCCATCACAAGTGCACACAAACTGATGGGTACCTGGAAAAACAAAGTGAATACCTACATTGCCTTAACAGAGTTCGGAAAGGCGAAATTCCTGAATTCTTCG
>JBBJOD010000524.1:0-3855 GCA_037721715.1 Chitinophagaceae bacterium
TTGGCACCATCTCGTTGTGATCAGGGTGCTTCCAGCGCTTACCAGGTAAACAGTTAATTCTTTTGAATAAATGCTGTCTTTTACAGCGGTTTTTTTTGCGAGTGCAATAATGTATTCGTTCCATTGCTCCCAGTTCTCCATATTACTTACCTGTTGCCATATATGGAGTGAGGAATCAGAAATATCGATAGCTCTCGAAATACGGACTTGTGAGGGGAGTAATGAAGCGAAAGCCGTTAGTAACAACGACAAAACCACCACACTAATCAAAAAAAGTTTGATAATTTTCATAGTTCGGAGTGCCACATTACCTGTTGTCTGAACAGGAAAATTAATTTACTCCCATCGGAACACTTTAATAGCTACCGCATAAGCTACCAGGCCCCATAAAACCAGTACTCCGATCTGCTTTCCGCAATCAGCCAGGTGAACGCCTTCAAAAGCTACGTTTCGCATGGCATCATTCAGGTGAGTAAGAGGCAGCGCCTTACAAATGGGTTGAAGCCATGATGGGTAGGCTTCAATAGAAAAAAAGGTGCCGGAAAGCAAAAACTGCGGTAATGTAATTAGGTTGGCAAAGGGAGGAATAGAACTCTCGTTTTTAGAAAGTCCACTTACAATGAAACCAAAACCCATGAATACCATCAATCCTAAAAAACTAAGGAATAGCAATTCAAGAAAAGTTACAAACCCATGAACAAGTGTGAAATTAAAAATGAAATGACCGATCAGCAGGATCGTTATTGAAGTGATCATCTGGAACAGGATACGACTCAAAGCTTCCCCCAGCACAATGTAGCTCCGGCGGATAGGTGTTGCAAAAAACCTTTTCAGTACCAGCGTTTGTCGCAGGTTGAAAAAAATGAAAGCCACACCGAATACACCGGCACTTAATAAGGAGAAACCGAGTTGTCCGGGTAAAATAAAATCAATGGTGGTGTAGGTACGGCCCTTTACTTTTTCAACGTGTTGGTTAATGGCCGCAATTGTTGGCGCCGAGGGGTTCAAGTATTTATCTACCCCACTGATAATACCGTTTAACAACGATTTCAGCACCAGTGTGTTTTGAACGTTTACCGCTTCTGATGTTTTAATATTTATGATGTAAGCAGGAGAAGCTGCTTGCGGGTTTTTTTGGATATTGATAACCGCCGATAATCTTCCCTTTTCCAGATCATCGGAGACTTTTTTCTCATCGCCTCTAATAATCGTTAAACCGGCTACTTCTTTAAGAGCCTGGTAAACTGCGTTATTAGTATCTGATCGTTTATCAAAATTTACTTTCAATGAAAGCCTGTTTCCTCCTCCAATAAAGCCGAAAACCAGGATAAATATTAATGGAAAAGCAAAACTGAAAACAACCGCTGAAGGGCTCCGGAAAATGGAACGGAAACTCCCTTTGGTAATGGCCAGCATTGCCCTGATTTGACTATATGGTGGAGGCATGGGGGGAATGGGGGGAATGGGGTGAATGGGGTGAATGGGCAATGGTCAATAGTGAAAGTTATGGGTTATGAATTATGGGTTATGCGTTATAATGTATTCTGATTTCGTTTAAGCTATGTATGGTAGTTCCTGTATGTTATAGGTTATTGCCATTCTGTTACACTTCAGCATATTCCGTAATATCTACCTTCAAACCAATCATCAATAACTCATAACTCATTACCCATAACCCATACTATCATTGACCATTCACCATTCACCGCATCACTCAGAACTCATGTCCTCTTAATCGATTTTGATTTCAAAAGGTAACCGGGCCTGTATCGTTCCAATATAACTTTTTACACGTTTTAAAGAAGTGTAGAAGCTTAATGCTTCCTCACCTAACTCTTCACGAACGGCATTTGCCTGCGACATCTTTTTATAATTTCCGAAGATAATATCAAATATGCTTTGCGGTTCGGGATATTCGTTTAACCGGTAATCTTTAATTTTTGCCATCCGGGCAGCACAGTCAACAGCGTCCTGCAAGTTTCCCAGTTTGTCAACCAGCCCCAGCTGAAGCGCTTTGCCGCCCATCCAGACCCTTCCCTGCGCCATGCTGTCAACTTCCGCTATATTCATTTTGCGGCCATCTGCAACCCTTGTCAGAAATGTCTGGTAGAAAGTATCCACGTCGTTCTGTATATAAGTTCTCTCCAGGGCACTTAAAGGTTTTATTGAAGACATCGCATCGGCATGTTCTGCGGTTTTAACGCCATCGAAAGTTATTCCCAACTTGTTCTTAAAAAAATTCTGCATGTTCGGTACAATAGAAAAAACACCTATGGAACCGGTGAGGGTTGTAGAAAGCGCAAAGATACTATCGGCGTTACAGGCCAGGTAATAACCGCCAGATGCGGCATAATCACCGAAACTTAGAATGACCGGTTTAACTTTTCGCGTGATGGTAAGTTCGCGCCACAGGTTTTCACTGGCCAGCCCGCTTCCCCCGCCAGAATTTACCCTGAATACTACGGCCTTTACATTTTTGTCAAGTCTTGCCTTGCGTATGAGTGCACGATAAGTTTCTGAACCAATCTGGCCCCGGTCGCCTTTCCCGTCTACTATATCACCCTGGGCATAGATCAGAGCTATCCGCTCTTTTCCTTTTCCTGACTTATAATTGACCGCTTGTGCGTACTTACCGATCGGAACCCAGTTAATTTTATCTTCCGGTTTTATCTTCAGACGGTTTTTGATCTCATTCTGCACTTCATCGTCATAGCGCATACCATCCACCAACTTATACCGCACGGCATCGCTTGCCGTACGGATGAGGAAATTGTTTGCATACGCATGCAGGCTTGCAGTGTCGATGCCCCTAGTTTCTGAAGTTTTAAGGAGTAAATCATTATAGAGGTAAGAAAGAAATTCAAGACTTTGCACCTTGTTGGGAGAAGTCATTTTTTCTTCCCGGAAGGGCTCAGTAGCACTTTTGAATTTACCTGCATAAAAAATCTGCGGATCGATGTCGAGGCGGTCTAAAGCCTGTTTAACAAAGATGTAATCCAGTGAATATCCTTTCCACTCCACTCCTCCTTTGGGATTACAATACAGCCGTGTGGCAACATTTCCAATATAATATGCTTTTTGCGGTATTACCTCGCCATATGCATAAATGAACTTATTGCTTTTTTTAAAATCAAGTAAAGCACCACGCAATTCCTCGGTGGTAGCAAAACCGTTCATGTTATCATTGCATTTTAAATAAATCCCTTTTACAGCCGAATCTGATTTTGCAAATCGTATCATGCGAACCATGTCGTACACTCCCGGGTAATCATATTGATCGCCGGAACTTAAACCGGCTATCGGGTTTTCCTGGGTTTGCTCAGGAAAAGCCTGGTTCAGGTCTATAAACAAAACAGCCTTCGAGCCAGTTTCTACTTCATCGGACGACGCAACAGTGCTTACCAGGCCGACTAGTATGAAAATACCGATGACTACAAAGACGATCAGGGCTAGTAAGGATGCGAAAAATATTTTAAAGAAATTTCTCATGTGTTGAAACTAATTTTTTACGAACCTCAAAAATAAAGATATTTGAGCCCTTAACCAGATGCATTTTTTAAACACAGCATATTTACTTACAGGCGGTAATGTAGGAGACCGGCGAAACTACCTGCAACTTGCGGTAAATTTAATAAATGACCAGTGCGGCAGGATAGTAAAAACATCGGCCCTTTATGAAACGGCTCCCTGGGGAAATGCAAACCAGGCGACCTTTTTAAACCAGGCACTTGAAATTCAAACAGCGTATACGGCTACTGAACTAATGCGGCGGCTATTGAATATAGAAGAGCAGATGGGTAGAGAGCGGTTTGAAAAAAATGGTCCACGCACCATAGATATCGATATTCTCTTGTT
>JBBJOD010000525.1:0-3847 GCA_037721715.1 Chitinophagaceae bacterium
GGATAAGTACACCCGCATTGATAATGTCGTATGTATTCAGGTCACTGAGTAGAGATCCCTTTACCGTAGGAACATTTCTCAAAGACAGGTATACATTGTTATTAAACTCCGGAGTAACGTACAAAGTTTTTTTACCAGACAGGTTAAGACTTTTTATAATACTGGTAAATTCTTTCGTTTTTGGTGTTGCAAAATCAATGTCTTCAACAATCACAATAGCGTTCGCTTTTGCTTTGTGAGCCAGGGCCGAAATTTTGGCAAGGTCTTTCACCTTGCGATTCAGCTTGAAATCATAACCATGTGGTTTAGGTCCAAATACGGTACCGCCACCCTTATATAATGGATTACGAATGTTACCCTTACGTGAACCACCCGTTCCTTTCTGTTTGTGGAGCTTACGGGAAGAACCCTGCACCTCTGCTCTTGTTTTCACTTTGTGTGTACCCTGACGACGGGCAGCCAAAAATTGCTTGACAGCCAGGTAAATGACATGATCATTCGGTATTACGCCAAATATCTCTTCGGGAAGTTCTACCGTTCTACCTGTGGTAGCCCCTTGTATATTCAAAACTTCTATTTGCATATTAATTCTGTATTAAAACGATTGAACCGTTAGATCCAGGAACTGAACCACTTATCAAAATATAGTTTTTCTCGGAGAATATTTTTACCACCTTCAGGCCTTTAAGTTTAACCCTGTCTCCGCCCATCCGGCCTGCCATGCGCATGCCTTTGAAAACCTTTGCCGGATACGATGAGCCTCCTACAGATCCAGGAGCACGCTGACGATCATGCTGACCGTGAGATGCTTCGCCTACGCCATGAAATCCGTGGCGCTTTACAACACCCTGGAATCCTTTTCCTTTGGTTGTGCCAACAACATGCACCTTCTCACCTTCGGCGAAGATGTCAACAGTAATGTTGTCACCCACAATCTTTTCAGCAGTGTGATCTCTAAATTCTGTAACGAAACTTTTAGGAGATGTATTAGATTTGGCGAAGTGATTAATCTCGGCTTTGTTGGAGTGTTTTTCTTTTTTGTCGCCGAACGCCAGTTGGATCGCATTGTAACCATCCGAGTCTTTCGTCTTTACCTGGGTAACTACACAGGGACCCGCTTCTATAATAGTGCAGGCTGTTTGCCTGCCATCGGAACTGAAGACGCTTGTCATTCCGATTTTTTTGCCAATGATTCCTTTCATTTTATATCATTTTGCGCCTTCAGGATTTAAAGGACAGTCAATATATAGTCGAGGCTATACCAGACTTCAATCCCCGTTTGCCACCGACCTTTTCCGTTTACCGCCGTAGCCTGGCGATTTATTACTGTGTTAAGCTACAATTGTACTGCTAAAAATGCAGTTGGAAGTACCGATGGTAAACAAACCCCGAACGGCTTGTTTATATGTTATACCAGGTGATCCTTCTTATACTGAACCCCCTGTTTTGATGTCAGCGCTCTTTTTTTCCGCTAAGCAGAGTTGAGAGATGACCTATAATAACTAAAGGACGTCTGCGCGACGTCGTGAAAATCTAATTAAGCCTTTATCTCTACTTCCACACCTGATGGCAAATCCAGTTTTGATAATGCGTCAACGGTTCTGGAAGAAGACGTGTAAATATCTAACAAGCGTTTATGTGTACAAAGTTGAAACTGCTCACGGGCCTTTTTATTAACATGGGGTGAACGTAACACGGTGAATATCTTCTTATGTGTCGGTAACGGAATAGGACCAGTAACCACTGCACCCGTGCTGCGAACTGTCTTCACAATTTTCTCAGCAGATTTATCTACCAGGTTGTGATCGTAAGACTGAAGTTTTATTCTAATTCTTTGTGACATACGTAGTACCCAATTTTTAATTGGGAGTGCAAAGGTATGACCTAACGGGATACGAGCAAAGAATTTTTTGAGTTTTTTAAACAATGAACGGAAAAGTTTGCAAATGGTTACCACCTGCCTTAAAAGCCAATAGGATTAGTGATGAAAATCTGCTAGTAAATCTTTGTTTTCTACCCTTAACACCCTGTTGACAGACCGGAAAACAACCCAAAATACCACCGCAAAAAGCACCAGAGCAATAAGTATTAGTATAATAAAGCTGAGAATAGCGCCCGATACGGCGGCAACATTTTGGCCGTAGCAATCATGGGGTTACCGGCGCCTACTGTTTGCCTTGGTAGAAAAAAGCCTGAGCAGCCCCCGTTCCCACCTGGAGGGTGCCCGCCATGGGCACCCGCCGGAAATCAGCCAAGGGGCCCCGTCTCATAACGGGTAGAATCTCAGATAGGGGCAGGATGGAATTGGCCAGCAATGCTCCGGCAATAACAGCCAGCGGAGTGGCAATGGTATCTAATAAATTGTCCAGAAACGGAACATAATAGGCGCGATTTCCTATCAGGGAAGCGGTGAAAAAGCAAAGTATTGCCGGCCATTGAGCCATCCACTGGATGACAGCTGACAGGCCGACTCAGTTATCGAAACCTGCACGGATGTTACCATCAACGGGACAAAAACCTGGAAGCCGCAGCAGGCGCTCAAGGAAATTCCCAAACAAACAAATGAAAAAAATATTGTAATCAGCAGTATGTATCAACAGTTAGTTAACCGGAAAGTTACCAAACAATACCGCTTCAAACGGACGAATTTCACATTTTAAGCTTGCATTTATTAAATTAAACTTTTAAGTTTGAGATTACTGAATCCGATCCAGGCATGGAAGTGATCATAAAAGAAAAGAAGTACAATTATACCTCGGATTACCCGGATGGCTGGCAGTTTTCATCGGGAGACTATTTCAAGACCGCGGTTGAAATAGCCAATTATAAGTGCTTCATCAAAAGGTTCGAATATGTTAAGCCACAGGACCTATCCGGATGGGAGTACCTAAACAAGCTTAAATATAAGTTTGAACCCTGCCTGCCCAAGGTGTACGATATAGTAACAGTGGAAGAAAACCGGAAACAGGTTCACTATGTTTTTTATGAGAGCCTGAAAGGCAGTACACTCAACATTCGCTGCCAGGATAATAAGCCCATTAACCTCCAGCGTTTATCTAAAGACATGTTCAGTGCAGTACAGTCCATTTACACGTATGGATACTGGTTTGCAGACTTTTGCGAAAAGAATATATTTTGTGAAGACAATGGAAGGTTCCTGTTGCTCGACCTCGATAGCGTGCAGCCCCTGAACAAGCCCCCCAGCAATGATATGTACGGAAACAAGGACTACTGGGTACTGGTATTCAACTTCTACCGGCATATTATCAACCGTCAGGAAATAAAATTGGCAGACATCTCCGGCATCTCGCTAAACCATCTGCAGATTATTTTCCTAATTTTGAATCTTAAAATATTCTCACAGGATCATCAGCTTGAGTATATGTCGCCGGACGTTTTCGAGAACCTTCCTGTAACGCTTCAGTCCCTAGACCCGCGGTTCGGAAATCTTTTCAGCCTGGTTCTCGAAGAATCAGCCGTCGGTAACTTTTCTTACAAGTTCGAGGATATACAGCAGCTGATCACCGAAAAAATAATTAGCCGCGAAATTATATATCCACCTCTTGAATTGGTTTTAACGGAAGAAATTTTAGAGCCCGTTCCCGAAATGTCTGAACCTGCAGATAGTCATCACGGTCGCGAAGTCATTTTACCGGCCAAGCAGGAGCCGGTTCAGGAAAAAGTTCCGCTACCAGAAGTATATACTGAACTGGCTCCAGCATATAATTATCGGCCTTTAATACCCGCCGAAGATACCGTAGAGGATGAACCTGTAATGCCGGCGGAGGAGGAGAAAACCAGATCAGGTACTGAAAGTCCGGAATATGAGCTTACAGCGGATGACCAA
>JBBJOD010000526.1:0-3829 GCA_037721715.1 Chitinophagaceae bacterium
AACCCGGCAAAGGTTTTTATGATTGCTTCAGATAATAGTGCCGATTCAGTACCGATTTTTTGCTGTTCCAGTACGATCAGGGGCTTGTCGAAATTTGGACTGCGCGTTTGTATTTCTTCCTGGAGAATCGCAACCTGCGCATTCTGACATCCCAGGCTTAATATTGTTGCACCTGCCACATTTGGATGAGTAATATACCCTGCCAACAAACCACAGAGCGCCTGTGAATCCTGTCTTGTACCACCGCAACCACCGTTATGACTTAAAAATTTGATGCCATCAACGTTTGGAAATAACTGGTCAGTATGCTCCAGGGCAGAACCCTCAAGAAGGTCGGTGGTTAATATTTCCTCCGCTGTTTTGCCAAGCCTGTAGAGATCAATCAACTGGCGCGCCTGTTTCTGGTATTTAGCATTGCGACCATAACCAAGGTCTTTAACGAGAGCCTCCTGCAGCACATCGAGGTTGCGGTTTTCGCAAAAAACCAGCGGTATCACGAGCCAGTAGTTTGACGTTCCTACACTTCCATCATTTCTGTGAAAGCCCATGAAGGTCCTGTCTTTCCATTTATCCACATTTGGAGCCTGCCAGGATGTTTTCCGCTGGCCAGTTGTAAAATCATTGCTTGCATGCATGACGTTAGCAGTAGATATAAGTCCACCCAAAGGAATATCGTGTTGAGCCTTTCCAACCAGAACACCATACATAATAATAGGGTCCCCGACTTGCAACGATGATGTAACGAATTTGTGTTTCGCCGCTATGTGATCCTGCAGTAAGTACTTGGTGCCTTCGAATTCAATTTCACTGCCTTTTTCAAGATTAGTAAGTGCTACCAGTACATTATCCGCAGGATGCACCTTTAATACTTTTGAATTCATGACTGTATAACTGTTTTATCTTTTATCGTATTACGAATGGTTGCCGTGGCCCCATCCCTCATCAACGCTTTCAATTTAGCACTCACCAAAAGAGAGAAACCATTAAGTTCTGTGAGGTCCTTTTCCCATAAAGTTTCTTCCTGTAATACTTTTTCAACGAGTGCTTCCACAGGTGTATTTTTCCAAACCCCTGCAAAATACCCCGCCTTGTCATCTTGCATCACGTACGTTAATCCGTCTATCTCACCTTTGTATATCTTTCCATCAAATTCCAGCTTCATGATGAGTAGGTACGCTGCAAACCCAAGTGCTACTAACTCCGGATTGGATTCATACTTTTCATGGTACTTCAATAACAAAGGCAAATTACGCAATTTCATCTTAGAAGAATACTGGGTGGAAATACTTGACCATTTATGGTCTAAATAAGGATTTCTAAACCGGTCTAACACTTGCGTTGCAAACCGCATGGCCTCTTCTTTGGAGATGTGATCGTTTATCACTGCTGGTATAATTTCATTCATCATTAGTTTTTGCATGTAGCCTGTAATGAGCTGGTCTTCCATAGCTTCTTTTACGGTCGTATGCCCTAAAAGGATAGCAAGCGCACAAGTTAGCGTGTGGGTACCGTTTAACAGTCGCAGTTTCAGTTCCCTGAACTTGGTAATATCCGGCGCTATGGCTACCCCTTCATCCACTTTACTAAAAGAAAGAATTTTCGTTACCCTTTCAGAAGACGATTCAATGGCCCATAGCCGGTACACTTCAGCCATAATCAGCAGCTCATCCTTATAATGAAGCTGGCTTTCCAGGGCTTCCTTTAACGATGTGGCCGGAAGTCCCGGCACTATCCTGTCAACCAGGGAATTACAAAAATGGTTGCTGTTTTCCAGCCAGTCCATAAAAGACTCTTCCAATCCGTTTAGATGTGCCAGTTCCAACACGATTGATTCCAGCTTCTTGCCATTGTCTGGTATAAGTTCTGTGGGAACAATCACCATCCCGCTTTCTTCGGAACCATGAAAAGTTTTATACCGCTCGTATAAAAATGACAGCAGCTTACCAGGGAAAGACACCGGGGGTGATTGCCAGATATCATCTTTCACAAAACTGATCCCTACCTCGGTAGTGTTAGAAATGATGAGTTGCATTTCAGGGTTGTGGGCGCATTGAAGAATTTTTCCCCATTCCGTTTTTGCAGCAACTACACGGCTTATGGAGGCATTAACAATATTTTCCTCTATTTTAACACCGTCACTAATACCCCTTACACAAACAGTGTAAAGATTATCCTGTTTTTCGAAAACGGAAGAATCGCCGGTATCCGTAGATTTCACCACAACGATCCTGCCATTGAATATACCCGCCCTGTTCGCCTTGTCAATAAAATAATCCGGTAATCCTCTCAATAAAACACCTGTACCAAATTGTAGTACTTTCTCGGGAAGATCAAATATATTTTCAGAAGGTATTCTGACGTCGGTTTGAGATGAGATATTTTTTAAAGTGAAGCGGGTTAACATAAGTTCCTTATTTATTGATTGAATAGTTCAGGCTGGTTAAAAAATAACATTCCCTGGAAGACTGGTAATTGCCCTGGCAAAGTAAAGAAGCGAAAAAAGTTCCATTTGAAAAGCCTGCAAGCAGGAAAGTGATGTAGAGTAAGATACCTTCGAGTTTAGATAGACAATTCTTCTCATTGTGGCAAGTTTATGAAAGCAAAGGGCTCTATTACACGGATGGAGCAATGCTGAGTGAATGCAGATTTGCAAGTAGTTCACTTGTTTTACCTACAGCTTATGCACCTGCAAACGGATCAGCCAAACAATGCAAACAAGCTAGCAAGGTTACTAAGAAAATAAATTTTTAAAGCAATCATTTATTTGTGCAATCGTTCCCGACATCGTTGCCGGTACCGACCTGATGGTTTTCATTATTAAATATACATAAAGATTAAAATTCTTATTTTTACTAGTCGTGAAAGATATCCTGATTAAAATGAAATGAATCAATGAAATTTGAAGCAGTCACTATCAAGGATATTGCAAAAGCACTGAATCTTTCTACATCAACGATATCCCGCGCCTTGCGCGGAAGTTACGAAATTAGCCAGGAAACAAAAAAGTTGGTGCTTGAATATCCAGAGAGTGTAAATTCCCGGCCTAACCCTATAGCGCTTAGCCTGAAAGAAAAAAGAAGCCGTTCGATTGGGATCGTGGTTTGTGAAATCGCTAACACCTTCTTCTCTTAAATAATTAATGGTATTGAATCGATAGCCTATAACAGGGGTTATCACGTTATAATTACGCAGAGCCACGAATCTTATGAAAGGGAGGTCATCGACCTGCAATACCTTGCCTCCCGATCTATCGATGGCTTGCTGGTTTCAGTTTCTTCAGAAACCGTAGAAAATTCTCATTTTAAGGCATTGCTTGATAAAGGGTTGCCGATTGTGTTTTTCGATCGCGCCGCTGAAAGGATCGAAACTCATAAAGTGATCGTTGATAATTTCCAGGGGGCGTATGATGCTACCAATCATCTTATAAAAAACGGTTACAGGCGAATAGCCCATGTAACCCATTCTGCTCATCTTACCCTCGCCAAAGAAAGACTAAGGGGTTACAAACAGGCTTTGGAAGAGAACGAAATTCCATTCAACGAAGCCTACGTAAAACATTGCAGGCATGGCGTTATGATTTTGGCGGAAATTGAAGAAGGCGTGAAAGAGTTGCTGAAATTAAAACAAAAACCCGACGCAATATTTGCCGCCAGCGACCGGTTAACTACCAGCACGCTTTCTGTTCTAAAATCAGCTGGCTTAAGAGTGCCGGAAGATATGGGTCTGGTTGGATTTTCCAATTCAGAAATCGTTCACCTGTTGGATCCGTCACTTACAGCTGTTAAACAACCTGCTTTTGAAATGGGACAACTTGCTACGAGTTGCTGAT
>JBBJOD010000058.1:0-14056 GCA_037721715.1 Chitinophagaceae bacterium
TCATCCATTTTTTGTCATTTCAATGAAGCGCCTCAGGTTGGTTTGATAACAGGCACTGGCGCGCTTTGTTGAAATCTCCGGAAATTGAGGCAACCTGCGTTCTTGGAGATTTCAGCTCAAAGCGCGCAATATGCCTGCTCTACTTAATCACCAATGCGCTTTGGCTGAAATGACAAAAAGTAGCGTGTTTTTTTATGATTAGGCGGATCGACTAACACTTCAACAAAAAACTACTTTCTATTCTAACAATGAATCATTTTATTTTGTCTTCTTTCAAAGAAACCTCTAAAAATATTGCTGAATCTTATTCAACTCATTCTGAATTTCACTTTGCATATTCTCACCTGCCAGCAGAAAAGAATTTTTCGTAACATCCAACTTGTCTTTCGTTTCCTTCATTTGCTGAGACAACAGCGCAATGTCTTTTTTTAAGGCATTGATCTTTTCTGATAACGACTGCAATTCTTCTGCTTTCTTCTGAATGAGTGCTTCCCTTTCCCTTACCTCCTTGCGGTACTGCTGGGCGTGCGCGCTTTGAAAGGCATTCAGGTCGCGTCCAACAATATTATGGTATTCATGGGCAGTTGAGAGCAGCTTGTCTTTCGTGAGTCCTGTTCGCTTCAATACGTTAAACGCGGTTCTGTATCTTGTTTCTTCGTCGGTGATGTTATCAATGTCATTCTTACTGTCCATAAATTCTTTGAAATCTGTACCCTTGAACAGGGGGTCGCTTGCATTGGCCTGGTCTATCAGGGTCTCAAAATATTGCCTGTGTTCAGGTAGGGGACCTGAAAAAGATCCTGGTAATGCATTGCTGGGAAGCTGGGCGGAAACCGTAGTGGCAGGGCCGTTGATCAGTGGATGTTCTACCTTTTCATTCACAGGTAATGAGTAATCCGGTTCAATGCCCGGCCTGGGTTTTGCCACCGGCCTGTTTTCACCGGGCTGTTTGTTTTTTTCGTCCTCAAATTCTACAAAGGGACTTAATATTTGTTTGAGTAAACTCATAAGTATACAATTGATATCACCTGCAAATTATGCTACTGCATTATTTATTAGCTATTGTAACGATCGCTACTCTTCCCCCCTCTTCATCAGACAATAAAAGTTTTTTTCCATCGGTAATCTCGACCATTGTACCCATCGGAATTTCCACATCGTTTGTCAGATCTTTCAGAGAAGAAAGCTTTTGATTTACCAGTACCCATTGCCCCTTATAATAAGTGAAATAACCTACAGGTGTTTTCTGCTCGGTAGTAAGCCTTTCGTTCCTGATAATATGCCGGTTAATATGCCATTGAAACAAATACTGATTGTTATAAACCATCAACCGGTGATTTTCTGGTTGCCAGACTGTTGGCCTGAACTGGTAATATAAATCCAGTACCGGCACCGTGCCATTTACGGGGGTTCCGCAAAAAGGACATCTCGGCACAGCGGAATTATCAAATACAAACCATTTCTGGTCGCATTGTTTATTGCTACAGGGCTGCATGAGATCGGTTGTCTTGAGGAGCGCCTGTTCCCACGCATCGGCATTCGGACGTAAATTGGGATGATGTAATCCGGTTACAAAAGCTTCATCAAACAATTTTTTCAAGTAAGGGCCCGTTACCGTGTAAGATATCTTATTAACGTCTGCCCAAGGCAGGGCTGACTTTGAAAGTTGCGCAGGTTTTGGCCGGTTAGTAAGGTCTGTCGGATGCTCAATGAACAGCGCCTTTTCTCCCATGCTCAACAGGTCATCCTTCTCTGTATCCAGGTCGTTGACTTTTCCTCCTTTCAGAGGATGCCGGTACAACAGGTACATATAGATCATTACTGCCAATGCATGCAGATCGGTGGTTCTGTTGGCGTGCTTGCGATTGACATCCCTGATATCGAGATTTTTAGTAGCGAGTACTTCCGGCGCAATAAAGTCGGCCGTACCGATAACATCCGGTGGAAACAGCCCGGGAACAACCAGTCCGTCGATATCAATAATGGTGGCTGCTTTACTCACGGGGTCAACCAATACATTTTTATAAGACAAGTCAGAATGGGCCAAACCCGCTGCGTGCAATCGTTTCACCCCCCTGGCGATTTTAATGTTAACCTGGAAAAAATTTAGCCAGGTTCCCAGCTCCGATTCATCCAGCCTTAGTGGAAACTGTTTATTCCGGAATTTGCCGGATGCGAACCAGAGGCCCTGTTTTTCTTTTCCTTTAATACCGTCACTTGCTGCGTACCCTTTCTTAAAAAAGAAATTTTTGTTATAGGCGGGAACAATCAGCCCGATTTTTTTTTCCGATTCCACCATATCGGTTGGCCAACAGTAAAGTTCTTTGTAGTAATCCCCATGTTCCCTGTTGAAGAAATTGTCGTAGTACAGCGTCACAATCTTTTTTAATCGCTCTTTGGTGTAGTAGTCCTGTTCGTCCCTGTAAAATGCCACTACGTATGATTTGTCGGGCGCAAAATAGACATCTTTCATACCACCACGCATCGGCTCTCCATTGTCTACATACTGGTATGTTCTACCGGGAGTTATCACTGATGATACCGATTTTGTACTCATTCCTGTTTTATTAGAAAAACTATCCAGGTAACTCACACCAATATTATTTACAGGTTCTGTTTAAAACAACGGTATCATGCTTCGCCAACTTTTACAAAACGATCTTAAAAAATTATCGCCAAAGTTCGGTCGTCGTGATTTCCCTGGCTCCAGAAGTCCATCCATGCGGACAACTGGCTGGTAATCTCGGCGTTTTCTGCACTAAGTTCTACCCTTATTTTGTCATCGTTCTTGCCATCCAGGTCATTTAAAAATTCTTTCCATTTGTTAATGTCGGCAAGTTTGGATTCAACCACAAACTTAGCATCATAGATACCATCTGACATCATCACCAGGTAAGAAAAATCATTAACAAGTTTAAAGTTGAAACGCGTAGCAAATTTTTCATTTTGAAAGATATTAGGCATGGTGATGAATCTTGTTCCGCCGCCATAATCACCCACATCAATCCAGTTCATCAGAACAACTTCCGACACGTTTTTATTTAAGACTGCAATCGGGCAGTCGCCTACGCCAAAAGAAAGGAGTGCGTACCCAATGTCGAATTTTTTAAACAATGTAAATATCAACGTTGAATTAAGGTCCTTCAATTCCACAGCTGCTTCAGCAGCAAAATCTTTCAACTTTGTGTGCGCATACCATGCGGCTCCGCCGAGGTATTTGTACACAAATTGATTCATTTTGTTAAGCGTTTCTTCCCCAGTGTTGTTTTTGAATTGCAGCAGCAATTGGTCAAACTCGGTAAAGCTGTTGTTTGCCTGGTCCTGCCTAAAATATTCAACTACTGAATTGCAGGCCAATGATGAACCCTTTCTTGAAATCTTTGCGCTTCCTGCTCCGTCTGCAACCACGACGAGGCTCCAGCCTGATTGCAGGTCGCTAAACTCAAAATCATCTTCATTAAACGAACCTACGTTGGCGTGAGAACGGCCTCTTTTGCATGACACCAGTATATGCCTGTCGCCCAGCGCAGAAAACAACGTAACGTTGTCTTCTTTCCAATAAGGGTCGTTCCTGTCGCTTTCGATGTTTTTCCACAAAGACTTTGGGTCAGGATTTACAGTTAGTGAGATCAACTTCTCATGATAAACCACATCTTCCGGCTCGCCATCCAATTTAAATTTTAGCAATACCTTAAAGTCACCGCTTTGAACAGGTTTCCCTATTATCTGGTTTGTTTTTTCATCATAACCTAAACCCACTTCCTGTAATCCTTGGAATTCAAAGGCGGTTATGTCTTTCCACTTAAAAATATCAAAATCAAACAAGGCTTCGTAAGGTTTTCCTACTGTTGCATTTAGAATGCGAACCGGTTGCTGCATAATTTCGTTTACCCTGGTATCCGGTTTTGATTTGTCCATCAGCCACTTTTATTTTTGGAAGTTTCACTTGTTGTTAAGTCACCATCAAACCCTCTATAATTAAACAACAATATTTAACTCGGATGGTGGAGGTGGCAACTCGCTTAAGCCAGTGATCTCTTTGCCCGCATCTTCTACCTTCGTTGAAGTAACCCCGATCGATGCGGTAACCCATGTAAAGAACTTGGCGATGCTTTGACTGTCGGCTGTGTCCAGGCTTACCACATTATCTGTAATCTGTTTCAATACGTTGGTATCGGCATTGCTTCCTGCGGCGCACGCCACCGTAAAAGCTGTTTTTCGTTTTTTAAATTCTTCAAGACCTGATTGCCAATCGTCGGTAGGTATACCATCGGTCATTATAAACACCAGGGGCTTCCAGTCACCTTTTTGTTCGGCGGTGGTCTTGGCCACTTCATTGTCGATGCAGGTAGACACCAGTTTCAATGCTTCACCCAGTCCTGTGGTACCCGATGCTTTAATATCTACCATCTGAAACGATGCGAGGTCGGTTAATGGCACTATCTGTTTGGCTGTACTGTCGAAAGAAATTATACTTATAAAGGCAGTTTCTATGGCTTGCGGGTTTTGACGCAATGAACTAATCATGACCTGTACACCGTTTTTTACGGCTTCGATGGGTTCACCTGTCATTGATCCGGAAGTGTCTAATAGTAAGTAAACGGGTAATCTTCTCATGGATAGATTTTTTAAAATTTTGGTGAATGTAATGATTGATACTGTTTAACGAAACGATGCATTTGTTGTGTTATACCAGAGCATTATGCAAATCCTGCGCCGTATGCTGAAACACAGCTTACCTGTTTAACAAGCTATTTACAGTTTTCCACAGAATTGCTTCAGAACCGGGTTGTAAGATTGCATAGTCAATTAAACCATCAAAAATAAATTATGAGTATCAAACAAACAATAACAATAGTGGTGGTAAGTGCCGCTACATCTGTGGCAAGTTTCTGGGGATACGATCTATACCTATCTCAGCAGGGGAAGGCTGTTTACAAGCCGGCAGTTCCCTCCCTTTTCCGGAATACCATCCTGGCAGATGGCATAGTCGCATCACCCATGACAGATTTTGAACTCGCCGCCACCAAGGCCGCACCAACAGTGGTACATATTAAAACACTGACCAAATCGAAACAGGTATCAGGAAACCCTGAGATGCAGAACAATCCCTTCAAAGAATTTTTTGGAGATGAATACGGTGACCTGTATGGCGGAAACGCGCGCGCCGTGCCACAACAAAGAGCGTCCGGCTCGGGTGTTACCATAAGTGCAGACGGTTATATCGTAACCAACAATCACGTTGTAGACGAGGCAGACGAATTCATCGTGACATTAAACAACAAAAAAGATTACAAAGCAAAAATGGTCGGTAAAGATCCAAGTACAGACCTGGCGGTAATCAAAATTGAAGCAAGCAACCTGCCCTACCTGACCTTTGCCAATTCAGACCAGTTACACCTCGGACAATGGGTTCTTGCAATCGGTTATCCCTTGAACCATGAAACAACGCTCACCTCTGGTATTGTAAGTGCCAAGTCGAGAAGCATAGGCATCAATAGCCGCAAAAGCAATTCGCCTATTGAATCTTTCATACAGACAGATGCTGCCGTTAACCCGGGAAACAGCGGGGGTGCTTTGGTAAACACCGATGGCAACCTGATCGGTATCAACAGTGCCATTGCATCGCCAACAGGTTCATACGCCGGCTATTCTTATGCAATTCCTTCTAACCTGGTTCAGAAAGTGGTGACAGACATCATGAAATACGGCAGCTCCAAAAGAGCTTACCTGGGTGTGATGTTCGGTAGCAACCAGATGACTGAAGAAGAACGTGTAAACAATAATGTGAAATAGGGTGACGGGGTTTTTGTAATGGATGTATCGAAGGGCAGTGCAGCGGAAGAAGCGGGTGTGGTAAAGGGTGATTTCATCACGAAAATAAACGATATCACTATCAATACAGGCACAGAAATGATTGAGAAAATATCCGCTCTTCGCCCGGGAGATAAAATCAAGATCACTTACCAGCACAATGGCATGGAAAAGAATCATACTGCCACCTTAAAGGGATCCACCGGCGCTTATGCAAGCATGAAAGAGCAGGTAGTTGAACAACTGGGTGCATCTTTTGAAGACCTTGATAAAAGCAAAGCCGCCCAGCTACAAATAGAAGCGGGTGTGATTGTGAGAAAGCTGGGCACAGGTATTTTAACCGACCAGACAAGGATCAGGGAAGGTTTTATTATTACAAGAGTAAATAATTCCAAGGTTGGCACAGTGGAAGGATTGAAAGCGGCGTTAGGAAATGCTGGCAACAGCGCTGTAATTAGCGGTGTATACGCTTCCCAACCTCAAACAGAATACCAATATGCACTAAACGATTTAAATGGAAGCAAGTAAGTAAATGAGAAGTTGTTGATTCGTGTTAGGGTTGTTTGGTTTAACCCCGTCTTACAGGCGGGGTTTTTTGTTTCTGACATGCCCCCATTTCGGCACACCTTTAAATAGTAACCTGCGATAAAAACTAAGCGGTAAATTTGAGCCATGAAAATCCTGATAATAGAAGATGAAAAGGCATTACAGGAATCGATCCAAAAATACATGGAACACCAGGGCTATATATGTGAGGCTGCGAGCGACTTTAGAAGCGGCATGGAAAAAATTTCGGAGTTTGCCTATGACTGTATCATTGTAGATATCGGGTTACCCTATGGCAGCGGCCTGGAAATAGTACGCGAGATAAAAAAAATGGAATTGAAAGGGGGCATCATTATTATCTCGGCAAAAAACGCGCTGGAAGATAAATTAAAAGGATTCGAGTTTGGCTCAGATGATTACCTTACCAAACCATTTCACTTATCAGAGCTCAATGCACGGGTAACGGCTATCATCCGCCGAAGAAACCTGGGTGGAAGTAAGATGATACCCTTCAATGAAATAGAACTGGATGCCGAAGCACAACGGGTAACCGTTAATAAAAATGCCATCGACCTTACTGAGAAAGAATACCAGTTGCTGGAATATTTTATCGTTAACCAACGCAGGGTGCTTACAAAAGCGGCAATTGCCGAGCATATATGGGGCGATGAATATGTACAGGTAAGTAACTACGATTTCATTTATACGCATATTAAAAACCTGCGTAAAAAATTAGTGGATGCAGGATCAGACGATTACATAAAAACAGTGTATGGCTCAGGATACCGGTTCACCGATAATTGAATCAGCACCTTACTTGATAATTAACAACTATGAGGCTTGTAACGAAAACCACCATCTACTTTTTAATAGCCCTTGTTCCCCTGCTTACGGCCGCAGGCTTCTACCTGATCAAACAATTCAACAAAGAGATCAACAACCGAAGCGACAAAGAACTGCTGACAAACGAAATACAGTGGATCAGATACCTGCAGTCGCAGGTTGAAAATAGCACCACTGTTATTTTGAAAACAACGGAGATCTCGATATTTCCTGTGGATGCGCCCACTACTATCTATCCCGGTCTTACGGATACTTATGAGTACAATGAAAATCTTAAAACCAGGGTACCTTACCGGCAACTAATACACCATGTTTCCATTCACGGTCTCCCCTACCTGATTTCAATTAAAAAATCGCAGGAACAAAAAGCGGTTCTTGTAGCAAATGTTACCAGGATCATGTTGTTTGTATTTGCCGGCCTGTTTGTCTCCACCCTGGTCTTCAACTGGGCCATCAGTAGAAACTTATGGAAACCGTTCAAGAACTCACTACAAAAAATAAGAAGCGCTGAATTGCAAAAAATGGAAGCCATACATTTTGAAGATACCAATGTCAAAGAATTCAATGAACTGAACGCGTCTTTGAATTACATGACTCGAAAGATATATACCGATTATGTAAACATGAAAGAGTTTACTGAAAATGCCGCCCATGAGATGCAGACACCGCTGGCGGTTGTGCAGAGCAAACTAGAATTACTATTGCAAGACAGCAACCTGAAAGACGACCAGGTGCAATCAATTCTCCAGGCCAGTTCGGCTCTTAGCCGGTTAGGTAAGCTGAACCAGGGATTATTGCTACTGGCCAAAATTGAGAACAACCAGTTCGAAACAAAAGAAGCGGTTTCCATTACTGAGACCATTAAAAAGTACCTCAGTCTTTTTGATGAACTGATCCAGGACAAGCAACTGGTTGTTGAAACAAACTACGAAAACGACCTGCACCTGCCCTTGCACCCTTTCCTGGCCGATTCGCTCGTTACCAACCTTCTTGGAAATGCAATCAAATACAATTATGAAAAAGGCAAAATATTAATCGTTACCAAGCACCAGGAAATGAGCATCAGCAACACCGGTGCTCCTGAACCCCTGCCATCTGTAAATTTGTTCAGGCGTTTCAACACTTCAAAAAATGCGGGCGAAACATCAAATGGGCTCGGACTTGCCATCGTAAAAAAAATCACCGAGGCGATTGGTATCGATATCTTTTACCACGCGGATAATGGCATGCATCATTTTGTTTTGAAAAAGCAGGGGGATGGAAGGTAGTGGTGGCGGGTGTGCAGCTATCAGCAATCAGTTTAAAGAAACACCTATTTTTGTCATTTCAACAAAGCGCAGCAGCCATTTTGCAATAGAACAATGATATGCGCTTTAGTTGAAAGCTCATGACCTTGTGAATGACCTTGAAATTGAAGGCATACCTGCCACTTCGCAAACACTTTAAAGGATGCGTTTCCCAAACCGATTCAAATGTTTAACTTGTTCTCTCAACCCACCTTACTTATATGAAATTAATGTTGACGGCGTTTTCATGTATCCTAGCATTTTTCGTCGATGCTCAAACGAAAGAACTTCCTTCCGCCGTAAATCGCTGGAAGGATATCAAAGTTCGAGACGCCCGAACGGGCCAACGCAGGCAGATTTTAAATGGAAGCACGCTGGACCTTGCCAGTTTAAGCATACATAGCTCCACACTGAAACCGGGCGTAGCAAACCATCCGCCTGTTGTTTACAGTGATGTAGAAGAGTTAGTCATTATAAAAGAGGGCAGGTTGAGCGTCACCATCAATGATTCAACCAAAGAGTTAGGCCCCGGCGGTCTTGTACTGGTTGTTGCAGGCTCAAAACAAACCTTCACCAACCAGTCAAAAAACCCTTGTACGTATTATGTGCTCGCGTATAAATCAAAGAACCCGGTCAATATTCAGCGAGGTAAGATGGCAGGTAGCACTTTCATAAAAGACTGGACAGAACTCGAAGTTCGAAAAACAGACAAGGGTGAATCACGGCCCATTTTCGACAGGGCATCTTCTATGTTTGAAAGATTTGATGTTCACGCCACAACACTGAACCCGGGTTTCGCCAGCCACGCAGCGCATACTCACCGTGTAGAAGAGATCATATTGATGATTAGAGGAAACGGGGAAATGCAGATCGGAAACACCTTCAATAAAGCAACAGCAGGCGATGTGATTCTGCTCAATTCAAAAGTGCCGCATGCCATTAAAAACACCGGCACAGTTCCATGCAGTTATTTTGCGATACAGTGGCATAATTTGAAGAACGATTAGGGAAGTCATGACTATCGGCTGTCAGCAGGAAATTAAAAAATGGAAGTTCAGATCAGGCTGACCGTCTCTTTTGTTTAATTTGCTTAAAAAGGTTTGGGTAGTCTGAAATAATTCCATCCACCCCCATCTTGATAAGGCTGTTCATTTCTTCTGTTGTGTTTACGGTCCAGGGAATAATTTTCATGCCCTGTTCATGACATTGCTTCACCAGTTCCTGGGTAACAAACGACAGTTGCGGGCTGTAAGTCTCCGGTACAAAACCCAGCTTATCCAACTGGCTTTGTAAGGTGCCGGCTTTTTCTACCAGGTATGAAAGTACAATAGATGGATGTTTTGCGTGCAGGTATCGCAGCGGGCGAATATCAAAAGACTGAACGGTTGTTCTGCTTACTACTTGTTTTTGTTTCAGCACGGAGACAAGCAATTCAGAGAAAGTTCCCGGATCAGGATGGCGCAAGCCGTCGAAGCCTTCTTTCGACTTGATTTCGATATTATACATTATTTCATGTCCCTTTTCCTTTGCATATGCTTCGGCAGCATCGATCAGTTCAGACAACAGCGGTTTATATACCTGCATTTTTTGTTGTTTGGGAAAATCAGGGTGTGGCCTGGTGCCAACATCATATTTACGGATGGTATCGTAAGGCAGGGTATAAAGCAGGTACTGTAGCGATGTCTTTTTTGTAAGAAATTTTCCATCCGGCGTAGTAGTTAATACGTCATTAAAAAAAGGATCGTGCGACACCACTACCTGATTGTCTTTGCTGATTACTACATCCATTTCTAAGGTAGTAACCCTAAGGTCAATAGCATTTTTTATGGCCGGAATGGTATTCTCCGGCATCAGACCGCGGCCTCCCCGGTGTGCCTGCAGATCCAGCAGATTGACTGTTTGCAAATTTGAGGTTTTAATTGTTTCCCCGTTGAGTGTAAGTAACAGGATGATAAAAGGTATGAAAACGCTAAAAGACATTTTTAATTTATTTAATGAAGTTTGAAAAGTCAACTGGAGCAGATGCGCCGTCAACATGCTTACTTCGCCTGCAGTACCATGTATAATAATGCGGCAATAGCGGCTCCTATAAATGGACCCAGAATAGGTATCCAGGCATACTTCCAGTTACTACTTCCTTTCCCGACAATTGGCAGCAACGAGTGCATTATTCTTGGTCCGAAATCTCTTGCCGGGTTAATGGCATAACCCGTAGTGCCACCTAAAGAAAGACCGATGGCCCATACCAGGAATGTCACCGGAATGGCACCCAAAGAGCCCAGCCCGATCGGCGTTTTTTGATCGGTAATCTCAGCATTGGTAAAATAGAATATTACAAACACCAGTACAAATGTTCCGACAATTTCGCTCAGCAAATTAAATAACCGGTTATGGATAGCCGGAGCCGTACAGAATACAGCCAGTTGTGAATTCGGTTCCTGCGTCATATTAAAATGGTCACGGTATACGGTCCAAACAAGCAGCGAACCCAACAACGAGCCTATTAACTGGGCGGCTATATAGGTGCCAACCTTGGCCCAGGCAAATTTACCCACTATTGCTAAGGCAATGGTTACCGCAGGATTCAAATGCGCCCCACTGAAGGGAGTAGAAAATACAACCCCTACAAACACGGCTAGTGCCCAGCCTGTTGTAATAACCATCCATCCCCCGTTGTTTCCCTTGGTACCCTTAAGCACTACGTTCGCTACCACCCCGTTGCCCAATAAAATTACCAGCATGGTTCCTATCAATTCGGCCGTAAATTCTGACATATGGCGAAGGTTTTGTCTTTTTCCAGGTTAATAAAAAATGAGATTTTTCACCGAACGCACATCAGCCAACTTATCACTTTACACAATGATACTGCTTACTTCTTTTAATTTTTCATTGTTCTTCTGAAAACCAGGAACTAAAAGGTATGGATTGGCAAGTTTTGTAAAATCTTTGACCTGGTCTTCCTCCCAGGCCTTATCGTAACCCAGTTCAGCTGCCATCAGTTCCGCCACTCTGGTGGAAGCAGTTATCGCTGCCCTGGCATCCAGGAAAAGCATGCGAAGCCTTCTGGCTAGTATGTCTTCAACAGTTCGCGCCATTTCATTCCGTGTCGCCCAGAGCACCTCCGCTTCAGTGTAGGGCAATCCGTCCACCAGGCTTTTTCCGAGAGCAGGCGACTGTTTGATCAGTTGTATTATTTCTTCAGCATCCGTTCCATAAATAGAAAATTGCTGGTCAGCAGGCATTGCAATGCAACCATGTATTTTGATGTTCCTGGTATTACAGGCAACGGCAGGCAGGCCCCCGGTTTCTATCGCTTTGTTTACGGTTTCCTCAGCCATCTTACGGTAGGTGGTCCATTTGCCACCGGTAATGGTTATCAATCCCGAATCGCTTACCATCATTTTATGATCACGCGAAATTTCCTTTGTAGGGCTGGTATTGTTTTGAGGAGCAGCCAGTGGCCGTAACCCGGCAAAAACACTCAGCACATCCTTTTCAACGGGCGCGATTAGGAGGTATTTATTAACCGTATCGAGTATAAACCTAATTTCTTTTTCAAGCGCTACCGGCTCAAGAGAATTCGATTCGAGGGGGGTGTCGGTGGTTCCCAATAAAATATGATTATGCCATGGAACGGCAAAGAGTACACGCCCATCTGCCGTCTCCGGTATCATCATAGCACTGCTGCCATTGAGAAACGACTTATTCACAACAAGGTGTACGCCCTGGCTGGGCCTTACAAGGGCCTTCCTTCCTGGTGTATCCATCTGCAACACGTCATCTACAAAAATGCCGGTTGCGTTGATGACTACCTTCGCTTTAAGAAAATACTCCTGCTGGCTTTCAACATCCAATGCGCATACACCGTTTATGCGGCCATTAGCTTTCAACAGGCCGGTAACTTTGAAATAATTCAGCAAGTTCCCACCAAGTTCAGCAGAGGTCTGTGCGAGGTTAACAGCAAGACGTGCATCATCAAACTGCCCATCGAAATATTCTATGCCACCCACTAAATTTTTAGGATTGATACCAGGTAATCGCCTGCTAATCTCCTCCTTACCCAGGAAGGCAGACTTACCAAAACTTAAGTTACCTGAGAGCCAGTCGTACAATTTGAGCCCAATCAAAAATTTCATTTTTGAAACGAAACTGTAACAGGGGATAATGAACGCCTGGCGTTTGACAAGATGAGCGGCATTTTTGAGTAGAGATCCTCTTTCCTTTAGTGCACTATATACCAGTTGAATGTTTCCCTGCGCCAGGTACCGAACACCACCATGGATCAGTTTCGTGCTTCGGCTTGATGTTCCTTTTGCAAAATCAGCCTGCTCCAATAACAAAGTGGAATATCCCCTGCTCGCGGCGTCTAATGCAGTTCCAAGTCCTGTTGCTCCTCCACCGATAATGATGATATCCCATTCTGTTTTTTCTTTGATAGTTTTTAGAAAACGGTCACGATCTAATGCAGTGGTTACATCCATTACTTTTTGTATATTTCGTTTGGACAATCGATTGCCGGGTAAAAGTAATATTTTTTAAGCGGCAGAGGAAGACGGGCAGTACCGTTCATACTTTGAGATACCAGGAAAGGGTTCTTTAACCAAGGTATTTTTTTCGTCTCTTATTAATTTGACGGCCATTTGAGACGTAAGATCATACCATATCATCCTGGACTAAAAGTGCTGGCAAGAAAGCTTCGCAACGAAATGACATTTTCTGAAGTAAAGCTTTGGAACCGTCTGAAGACTTCACAAATGCTGGATTACGACTTCGACAGGCAGCGGCCTATTGGAAATTATATAGTCGACTTCTATTGCAAAGATTTATTGCTTGCCGTTGAAATTGATGGCATAACACATGACGACGAGTCGGTTGCATCAAACGATGAGATTAGGCAGCAGGAACTCGAGCGTTTGGGGGTTCAGTTTCTTCGCTTTTCGGCTCTGCAGGTTGTTCATGATATTGACAGTGTGATGAGAGGGATTGTAAACTGGATAGTTGATTATGAGGAAAGATATGGAGTTCCCGGGCATATTGAAAGAAGGCGTAGCGTGCAGTAGACCCACCCCTACCCCTCCCAGGAGGGGATGGCAGTCTTCATGAGTAATTTTGATGTTGCTTGTCTATTTAAGCATTATTGATATCGCATTGATTTTTCTCAAAAATATAACCATAAAGAATGCGCCATCTAATTCGGGTGATGCCCATCCCCTCCTCGGAGGGGCAAGGGGTGGGTGTTTTCATGAAGAATTTTCAGTGTTACTTGTTTTATTTAAGCATTATTGATATTGCATTGATTTCTTTCAAGAAGGCGTAGAGTGCAGTAGACCCACCCCTACCCCTCCCAGGAGGGGATGGGCAGTCCTAATGAGTAATTTTGGTGTTGCTTGTTTATTTAGGCATTTTTAATATAGCATTGATTTCTTTCAAGATTATCACATTAAAGAATATGGCAATTACTTCGGGTGGTGCTCATCCCTTCTCGAAAAATGCTCAAAAAGCTCTCGCATTTACTTCGGGTGGTGCCCATCCCTTCTCGAAAAATGCTCAAAAAGCTCTCGCAATTA